>JAGOCU010000114.1 GCA_017998555.1 Thermoflexales bacterium | reverse complement strand
GTGATACGGGTGCGGTAGTAATCCCCCTCGGTGACGACGAAGACCTGGGTTTTGCCCTGCAACCGCCGCCAAGCCGTCGTGTGCAACACGCGCTCGCGATCGCGCTGAAAGGCGGTGCGATACGGTTTCTCCGGGTCGGGATAGGCCCGCCCGCGTGATTCGGCGCTGCGGCAGGCAAACGGCGCGAGGGTCAACGCCTCCAGGCGTTCCAGTTCTTCTCGGGTGCGCATGCGGTGATTGTACGCGTCGCCGATATTCACGGAGTGAAGCGATCGTCCCCGGTTTCGCCGGGAACGATCGCTTGTCTCAATCGCCGGGATTTACGAACATTCGTTCTATAATCGCGCCATGGCGGATTTCAAAGTCCACTCCCCCTTCGAGCCGACCGGCGATCAGCCCCAGGCCATCGACGATATTGTGAAAAGCCTCGCGGCCGGCAACCGCTACACCACCCTGCTGGGCGCCACCGGGACGGGCAAGACCTTCGCCATGGCCAAGGTCATCGAGCGCACGCAGCGTCCGGCTCTGGTGATGGCCCACAACAAGACGCTGGCGGCGCAGCTCTACTCCGAGTTCAAGGAGTTCTTTCCCGAGAACTCGGTGGAGTACTTCGTCAGCTATTACGATTACTACCAGCCCGAGGCGTACGTGCCGCGGATCGACCTCTATATCGAGAAAGATTCTTCGATCAACGACGAGCTTGACCGGTTGCGGCTGGCCGCGACCAGCAGCCTCGTCAGCCGGCGCGATGTCATCATCGTCGCCTCGGTTTCCTGTATCTACGGCGTGGGCAACCCGGAGGATTATGGCCGTTTTGTGGTGAAACTGCAACGCGGCGAGACGCGCCGGCGCGAACTCATCCTGCGGCTGCTCGTGTCGATTCAATACGAACGGAATGATGTGACGCTCGCGCGCGGCAAGTTCCGCGTGCGGGGGGACACCCTTGAAGTCCAGCCCGCCTACGCGGAGACCGCCTACCGCGTGTCCTTTTTTGGCGACGAGATCGAACGGATTGTCGAAATCGACACCTTGACCGGCGAAATCGTGAATGAACTCGAGCAGATCGAGATCTATCCCGCCAAGCACTACGTCACCCCTCAGGAGAAACTCCAGAAGGCGATCGTCGACATCGAACAGGAACTTGTCGAACGGGTGGCCTGGTTCAAGGAACACGACAAATTGATCGAGGCTCAGCGGGTGGAGCAGCGCACACGCTATGACCTCGAAATGTTGCGCGAAGTTGGCTTCACCACCGGCATCGAGAATTACAGCCGCCTGCTCGACGGGCGCGCGCCCGGCACGCCGCCGTTTACATTGATGGACTATTTCGCCGACGACTTCCTGTTGTTCGTCGACGAAAGCCACATGACCATCCCGCAGGTCAATGGGATGTACAACGGCGATCAGGCGCGCAAATCGGTGCTGGTTGACTTTGGCTTCCGCCTGCCCAGCGCGCTCGATAATCGCCCGCTCAAGTTCGGCGAGTTCGAGCAGCGCTTTCGCCAGGCCGTGTTCGTCAGCGCGACACCCGGGCCGTTTGAGCGCGCGCACAGCAGCGTCATCGCCGAGCAGGTCATCCGCCCGACCGGCATCGTTGACCCCGCGATCGAGGTCAAGCCCGCCAAGGGCCAGGTTGATGACGTGGTCGCCCAGATTCGGGAGCGCACCGCGCGGGGCGAACGCGCGCTGATCACGACGATGACCAAGCGCATGGCCGAGGACTTGTCCAGCTATCTGCAGGACATCGGTATCCGGGTGCAATACCTGCACAGTGAGATTCAGACGGTCGAGCGGGTCGAGATTCTGCGCGATTTGCGGCGCGGCCAATACGATGTCGTAGTCGGGATCAACCTTCTGCGCGAGGGCCTGGACCTGCCCGAGGTATCGCTTGTCGCAATCCTGGACGCCGACAAAGAAGGATTCCTGCGCAGCGAGACCGCCCTCACCCAGACCATCGGCCGGGCGGCCCGCCACGTGAGCGGCAAGGTCATCATGTATGCCGACAAGATGACCGACTCGATGAAGAAGGCGATCGAAGAGACGGAACGGCGGCGCGAGAAACAGGTCGCCCACAACCTCGCCCACGGGATTGAGCCCGTTTCGATCCACAAGGCGATCCACGATTTGACCGAGCGGATGCGGGTGGAGGAAGCCGGCCCCGGTTACGACGCCAACAAGGGCACGGGCGGATTCAGCCTCGACCATCTGCCCAAGGACGAAGCCCAGGCGTTGTTGCTCGAACTCGAGAAACAGATGACGCAGCTTGCCAGGGATCTCGAGTTCGAGAAAGCGGCGATGTTGCGCGATCAGATTCTGGAGCTGCGCCAGAAGATCATGGACATCGATGACGGCACGCCCGAATGGGAGCGCTGGCGCAAACTTGGCGCCGCCGCGGCCCGCGACGCGATTGCGGTCGAGACTCCGGCCGGTGATGGCGGCGATGTCGTCACGTATCGGCAGGGCAAGCCGGCCAAGTCGCGGCCGGGCCCGGCGCGCAGCCGGACCCGGAAATAGGCGGGGAGGACCTTCACCCGGGTCTCAGACGCGACCGCTATAATCTCGCGCGAGGTGCCGTAAGGATATGACTGAGAAAACAAACGCCGATGCCGCTCCCGCGGCCATGCCCGCAAATATCGAGTATGCCGCCATCGAAGAGGCGACTCGGACCGCGCTGCGCGAAGTCTACGACCCGGAGCTCGGCATGAGCGTGGTCGAGCTTGGCTTGATCCGCAAATTCGAATGGACACCCGACACGGTCAAAGTCACCATGATTCTGACCACGCCATTTTGCCCGTATGGTCCCGCAATGATCGAACAGGTCCGCAACAAGGCCCAGGAGGCCGCCATGCGCGCCACAACGGTCGAAATGGGTCTTGAGATGTGGGAACCGACCATGATGGAAGATCAGGCTGCTGCCAATTGGGGGCTTTACTACTAGGCGTCGTCCCAAGACTTCCGGCGAAAAGACAATCCCCGCGCTTCGCGCGGGGATTGTCTTTTCGCCCGACGTATTCAGGCCAGCACGGCTCAGACGCCGACGCGGCGCAGCTTCAGGAAAGAGACTCCGCCCGCGGCAAGGCGCAGCGCAACGCAAATCAGCAGGCCGGCCTGGGGCGTCATGCCGGCGCTCACAAGCCCAGTCATCACCAGAGGCGCCGCGAAAATCGCCAGATTGAAGACCAGGTTCTGCATCGGCACATAGCCTTCGTAGTTTCCGGGCGGGGCCGTTTCGGTCAGCAGGGTAAATGCGGTCACCTGAAAAAGCACGGTGGCGACGCCGTTGATGAGCCCCGCCACCCAGGTTAATGGCAGCGAGGCGCTCACGGCCAGCAACAGGGTGTGGAACGCAAAAACCACGCCTGACAGACCGAACAGCCGCCCCGTGCCCACGCGACGGACCAGACGCGGCGCGATCAGACCGACAAGCGCGATCGCCGCCCAGGTCGCCGCGGTGTACCAGCCGAAATCCGAATCCGTCGCGTTCAGGTCGCGCACAAGCCGGAGGGTGATCAGCGGCGATGCCGCGTTCAACGAGAAATGCATGGCGAACGTCAGCAGCAAATAGCTCGCCGCCGGGCCATGCCGCAGAATTTCCCGCGCGCTCAACCTTGGCGTCGCCGACTCGTGCACGGCTTCGGTGCGCGGCCCGTATTTCACACGGCCAAGCAGCACGCTGTTGGCGGCGATAAAAACGCCCGCGATGGCGCAGACTGCGGCGTAATTCCACGGCAGCGGCAAGGCGTCGAGGATGGCCGCAAGCAGCGGCGTGAAGATCGCCATGCCAAGACCCAGCACCGTCCACCGCGAAGAGACAAGCGCCGACAGGCGATCCCGGGTGGTAAGCCGGGGCAGGAGCATCGCGAAGGTGACGTTGCCCAGACCGCCAAACAGGCTCATCGCCAGGATCAGGATCACCAGCGCCTCGGCCCGATACGCTGGCAGCAGCAGCACAAGCGGAATAAAGGCCAATTGCAGCCGGAAGATATTGAGGGGAATCAGCAGTCTCTGCAGGTCGCCCAACGGTCGGGTGCTCCACCAGCGTCCGAGCACCGCCGCCAGCGCCAGGACCAGCGCAGATCCCGACGTGATGGCGCCAAGCAGGAGCGGCGTTGCGCCCAGGCGAGCTGCCAGGACCGGCACATAGCTCGCCGTCACGATGATGAACGGCGCGGCCAGGAATATCTCGGCCAGGCTGGTCCGTTCATTGCGGACCGCTGTGGAGAGGGCAAGCCGGGGCGGCGCTGTCACACCGATGCTTCTGGCGCCCCGGCAGGCGCCGGCAAGAGATACTTCTCAAAAGCCTCAGCCGTCCACGGCAACGCGGGCTTGAAGAAGTGATCGTAGATTGCCCGGGCGTAGACCCGAATCTCATGCTGCGCGTCTTCGGCCATCCGCAACCGCAAAAAGTGCATCAGGTTGTGGGCATCCACTTTGCACACCCAGGTGTAGTACACGGCAAAACCCGGCAGGAAGACGCGCGCCATTTCACGGGCGATCCCGGCGTCGAGGGCCTCGCGATAAAGCCGATGACCTTCTTCGTAGTGCCGTTCGAGCGCATCGAAGAAAGGTTTCCCTTCTTCACCGGTGAGCTCGCCCAGGCTGGCCTGCTTGTTCGAAGGCGACTGCTTGCGCCATACCTCGGGGACGTAATAGGCATCCTCGTCAAAGGGCGTATAGCGCCCGGACTGGGCATTGAATTGCCACGTGCGATGGCGCACCCATTGCCACCACGTCACGACCGGGGCGCGCACCCGGAACTTGAACTCGACCTGCTCAAACGGGCTGGTGTGGCGATCCTTCAGCAGTCGAAACAGCAGGCGCTTGTCCTTTTCCTCACCGCGGCTCTCGCCGAGAAAGGACACGCGCGCGGCGCTGACGATCGCCATGTCATCGCCCATGATGTCCTGCAGTTCGATCCAGCCCTTGTCGAGCACTTCCACGCGTTTTCCAATGAGTCCCTGGGCCCCCGAGGGCGGTATCGATGCCATGTGCGCAATGGTAACATCAGCCGGCGTTCGATCCGTGGTCGTTGCGCACACTTCCCGCGCAAACGCCAACCTCTACATGCCTACGTTCCTGGACACCGACACAACGCTGGATACTTTTCGCCGGGAGGTTGATCCGGCTCGTCGCGACATCGATTTGGCCCGGGCCCACCTGACGCTTGCGGAGTACGAATACCCTGCCCTGCCCCCTGAAGCCTCGCTGCTCAGTCTGGATGAGCTGGCCATGCGGGCTGAGGCCGCTCTTGGCGCAAACAAGATCGGCGCGCTCGATTTGGCTCGGTTTTTGTTCCGCGTGGAGGGCTTTGGGCCGAATACCGCGGATCCGTCAGATCCACGCAACAGCTTTCTGAGCGAGGTCTTGCTGCGCCGGCTGGGCATTCCGATCACGCTGTCAGTCATCTATCTCGAGGTGGCGCGCCGGGTTGGCGTGCAAGCGCAGGGCATTGGATTGCCCGGCCATTTCATCATCAGCGCGGCCGGCGACGGTGATCGCGCGCCGGTCTATATCGATCCCTACGGAGGCGTCCCAATCTCGGTCGAGGACTGCATCGCCCGCGTCAGCGATATCACGGGGGGACGACTGGCCTGGCGGCCGGCCTTTCTTGACCCGGTCGGTCCACGCTACATCCTGACCCGGATCCTGAACAACTTGAAGAACGCCTATGCCGCGCGCAACGACAGCGAACGCGCTGCGCGGATCGTGGAGCGGCTCCTCGTCCTCAATCCGCAGGACGCCGGAGAGTGGCGCAGTCTCGGGTTGTTGTTCGCCGGGCTCGGACAACGCCGGCGGGCGATTGGCGCGCTGGAACAATTCGTCGCGCTTGGTCCGCCAACCGAGGATGCCACGGCCGCGCGAAAGCTGATGAACCAGTTGGCCGGGCAGATCGCCCGGCTTAATTGAGTGCGTAGTCAGAAGCGGGCTTCAAATGTTGCTGACACCGCCCCGCTCGGAAGTGCGTTCGGACCTGGCTGCGCTGCGTGAGGTCCTGCGCAACCCCAGCGGGTTCCTGCTGACCTTGAGCCAGGCCGCGGGTGACATCGCCCAATTCTCGGCCGGCCCGGTGCGAATTGTGTCCATCAACCGGGCCGACCTGACGCAGCAGGTGCTGGTGGACCAGGCCGACGCCTTCCGGAAGATGCCGGCGGTGCGGGTAATTGGCGCGCTGACCGGGAATGGACTCCTCATCAACGAAGATGCGACGTGGCGACGGCATCGCCGCCTGGCGGCGCCCGCGTTCCAGCATCGCCGGATCGCCGCATACGCCGATACGATTGCCGCCCTGGCCACGGAGACCGTTGGCGCCTGGCGCGACGGAGACGTGTTGGACATTGGCCAGGCGATGAAAGCGCTCTCGCTGCGAATCATCGGCCTGACCCTTTTTGATACTGACTTTGCCCACGACGCCGTCCACCTGAGCGAAGACATCGAGGTGGCGCTCGATTTCATCAATCGCCAATCCGGGAGGATCTCTCTTCCCTTGCTTGACCGTCTCACCCCGGGCAAGGCGCGCGGACTGGACGCCATTGAAAAGGTTGACGCCTTTGTGCGACGCCTGATTCGCGCCCGAAGAACCGCGCCGGGTGGGCATTCCGACTTGCTCGATATGCTGATGGGCGCGCGCGACGCGGACGGGAGCGGACTTTCAGACGACGAGGTGCGGAACGAAGCGATCACGTTGATCGTGGCCGGTCACGAAACCGTCGCGACGGCGCTCACCTGGACGTTCTACCTACTCGGCCAGCATCCGGCAGATGCCGAACGGATGCGAGCCGAAGCGCTCGGCGCGCTGGGGGACCGGCAGGTGGCGTTTGGCGACCTGGAGCGTCTACCCTGGGCGCTGCAGGTGTTCAAAGAGACGATGCGGTTGTATCCGGCGGCGTTCGTCATAGGCCGCGAGGCGCGCCAGAATGTCGCTCTGGGCGATTACCGTATCGACGCCGGCGCCTGGGTGATGATCTGTCCATACACCTCGCATCGCGATCCGGGCGCCTTTTCAAATCCGATGAGGTTTGATCCAGCCCGTTTTGCGCCGGCTGCCGAGCGGGCGCTCCCGCG
>JAGOCU010000113.1:1420-7113 GCA_017998555.1 Thermoflexales bacterium | reverse complement strand
GTGCCGCATGAGGTCTACAACATCGGCGACGGTCCGTTGATCGCCTTCGTCGCGCGCTCAACAGCCGATGAGTGGGACAAGATCGTCAACTATCCGTCCAGGCACCGCCCGCTGCCCGACGGCGCCTAGATCGTTGTCCGGAATCGCCATGCCCCCGCTTCGCGGGGGCATGGCGATTCCGAGAAACTTTGCAAACGTTATGCCAAAAATCATCTACACCTGGGACGACATCGACGCCCTCACCCGTCAGCTCTCGGAACAACTGCGCGGGCAGCCGATTGACGCCGTCATGGCCATCACCCGCGGCGGCATGATCCCGGGCTGCCTCATCAGCGAAATGCTCGACATCCGGAATGTCATGACGGCGGCGGTGATGTTCTACACCGCGGTTGAGAAGACCATTGACGAGCCGCGTTTTCTGCAGTTTCCGGCCGACCCGCTGCTGGTGGGCAAACGCATCCTCATCGTCGATGACGTGTGGGACAGCGGCAAGACCGCCATGGCCGTCCGGCATCGGGTGGTCGAGGCGGGCGGTCTGCCGGTCGTCGCCGTCATCCACTACAAGCCCACGGCCAGTCGCTACCCAAACCATCGGCCGGATTTCTATGCCTTCGAGACCGATGCCTGGATTGTGTATCCGTGGGAGCCGGAAGAGGAAGAGTTGTAGGCGCTTTCGCAGGCCGTTCCCCGAAAGGCCCTCCCCCGCCGTGGCGGGGGAGGGCCTTTCGGAGTAACCGGCCTGCGCAGAGGATCACCATGGACAAGATCAACTTCGACGAATACCAGCGCCAGTCGCGCAAGACCTGGAGCCTCATCCATACCGACCATGCCATCGTTTATCCCACCCTGGGCCTGGCCAATGAGGCCGGCGAGGTGGCTGGCAAGGTCAAGAAGATTTTCCGCGACCGGGGCGGCGAGATCACGCCCGCCGACCGTGAGGCGCTGAAGGGCGAGTTGGGCGATGTGCTGTGGTATCTGGCCCAGATCGCCACCGAACTCGACCTCAGCCTGGAAGAGATCGCCAGCGCCAACCTGAGCAAGCTCTTCGATCGGCTGGAACGCGGCAAGATCAAGGGCGACGGAGACACCCGCTGATGCGCCTGATATTCGCCCGACACGGGCAGAGCGAAGCCAATGTGCTGCGGATCATGTCCAACCGCGACCTGCCGCACGGGTTAACGACCCTTGGGTGGGAACAGGCGGCGGCGCTGGCGCAGCGAATGGTCGAGGAATCGCCCACGGCCTTGTACTGCAGCCCGATCCTTCGCGCGCGCCAGACCGCCAGCGTCGTCGCCGAGCGATGCGGGCTGACCGCCCTGCCCGTCGACGCATTGCGCGAGCCTGATTGCGGTGACCTCGAAGGCCTGGGCGACCCCGAATCATGGCAGGTCCACGATGAGACGGTTGCCCGCTGGCGGGCCGGCGAAGGGGATGCGCGTCCGCCTGGGGGCGACAGCCTCAACGATGTGCGGGCGCGCTTCCTGCCGTTTCTGGACGACCTGGTAAGCCTGTATCGCGCCACGCCCGCCACAATCGCGCTGGTTGCGCATGGAAGCCTGCTGGGGAACCTGCTGCCAGACGTGTGCGCGAATGTGCCTGCCGATGCCGCCCAGCGCTATGGCATGCCCAACGCAGGGACCTTTGTTGTCGAGGTCCGCCCGCGCGGACTGGTCTGCGTCGAGTGGGCGGGCCAGCGGCTGGACGAAGGCGAGGTGAAATCACAATCCCCGCGCTTCGCGCGGGGATTGTGATTTCACCTCGCCTTCGTCCAGCCGGCGCTCAGGCACCTGCGGAAATTGCAGTTTCTGATACTGAGAGGTAACGCACATGTCTGCCAATACAGCACAATTCAAAACGCACAAATTCCTGAATCTTGAAACGGTCCGCAAGAGCGGCGTCACGGTGGCCACACCGGTCTGGTTTGTCGAGCACGACGGCAAGTTCTACGTCCGCACGGTATCTGACGCGGGCAAAGTAAAGCGCATTCGCAACAACGGTCAGGTCCGAATCATGCCCTGCGGACAGCGGGGCGAGCCAAAAGGCGAATGGATCGAGGCAACCGCCCGCCTGAATTCGGCCGAAGAGGACATCCAGATCAATGGCTGGTTCCAGGCCCGCTTTGGCTTGGCAAAGCGAATCTTCGATTTTGTGAACGCCTTGCGCCGGACGAAGTGGCAGGCGATTGAGATCGTACCGGGGTAGCGCGGCTCCACTTTAGGGCACGCGCGTTGGGGCAATGTCAACATTGCCCGGCAACGTTACGCGCTCCCGGGCTGCGCTGCTCGTATTCGGGCACGACTCGTAGTCCTCGCCCAGCACCAGGCGGATCTGCGAGGCCGACCCGGCCGACGGTTGGCTCAGCACATCCGCCGCCTGAAGGGCAAAAAACTGAACCAGAAAGGTGGCCGCCGGACCCTTTGGGACTGCCTGAAGATCTACGATCTGCGTGCGGGGCTTGACCGCATCGACCCGGCTGATCTTGACGACATCGAAACCCTCGACGCCCATGCGTTCGGCGGCCAGCAACTCCATGTCCTTGCGGCCGGAGGCATTCACAATTTCCAGGGTCGGCCGGACGATGTTCTTGTTGCCGGGCACGGCCTGCGGTGGCTCGAGTGACTCGATGATATAGGGGATGGTGTCTTTGGTGGGGCGCAGCACCTGGGCGCCGTCTCGCCGCAGGTAGGACTCAACGACCGGATACGTCACCACCCGCTGCTTGATGGCAACGCTGTCCATTCGGCGGGCGATATCGATGAAGTAGGGCGAGTCGATGAGGGTGAGGTCGGTGTCGAAATTCTCCTGCACGGTGCCAATCAGGGCGGGCAAATTGTTGAAGATGTTGCCGCTCTTGGCCTTCGACAGGATCGCTTTGAGAATGCGTTGCTGGCGCCGGGCCCGGTCGAAGTCGGTCGTGCTGTAGCGTGATCGGGCGTAGAAGTTCGCCAGGGCCGCACTCATTCTGACCAGGCCGGGCTGAACGCTGCTGATGGGTTTTCCATCCGGTCCCGGCACATTGAAGAAGGTGTCCTTGATCTCGCACTCGACCAGCACATCGATCCCGCCCAGCGCGTCAATGGCCTTCATAAATCCGTTCAAATCGATCCGGGCGTAATGATCGATCTTGATCCCGAAGTTCTTGCGCAGCACGGCCGCCAGAAACGAGGGGCCGCCGCCCGGATAGTTGGACAGGTAGCCATACTCGCTGACGGTGTTGATTCGATCCTCGCTGCGTCCTGGAATGCGCACCTGCAAATCGCGCGGAATTGAGAGCAGGCTCACCGACGGGACTTCCGGGTTGATGCTCGCGACCATCACCGTGTCGGTGCGGGCCAGCCGCCGGTCAAGGGTGATGTCGATCCCCATCAGCAGCACATTGACCGTGCCGGCGGCCTGCTTGATCAGAGGCGCATCGCCGGCCTCGATCTTGATATCCTGGTTGAGTTTCTCGGCCGTCAGGGCCTTGCGTGGATCGGCGGTCGGAAGCGGCGTCGGCGCCGCGGGGATGGGGGTGGGAAAGCCGGCCGGCACCGGGATTCCGGTCGGGCCTGCCGGCGGGCCGCTTTGGGTTGCTGCAGGCCGTTGCGCAAGCACCGCCGCGGCCGGCGCCTGCGGCGTCCAGGCGACGCCCAGCGCCAACGATACCGTCGTCAGCGCGATAAGGGCCGCCTCAAGCGGGCGGCGGGAGTCGCGGGCCATAACGGCCGATTGTAGCGCCGTCCTCCCTGGCGCTATCATCGGCCCATGCAATTTGACCCCGTCATTCGCGATCTGTCGCGCTTTCCGCGGGTGAATGTCCCCCTGCTCCACCCGGTTGCCTTCAACTGGCCTGCGCCGGACGCCGGCGATATCGGCGCGGCCGTGCGTGCCGCGCTCGCGCGCTGCGCCCTGCCCCGGATCAAGCCCGGCATGCGCGTCGCGCTGGGGGTCGGCAGCCGCGGCATCCATGGATTGCCGGCGATTGCGCGGGCGGCAGTCGACGCGCTGCGCGGCGCGGGCGCGGCGCCCTTCATCATCCCGGCCATGGGTTCGCACGGGGGCGCCACCGGCGACGGCCAGCGCGCCGTCCTGCGTGACCTTGGGGTGACCGAGGCCTCCGCCGGCTGTCCCATCGTCTCGAGCATGGAGACGGTCGCCCTCGGCGAGGTCAATGGCGCCCCGGCTCGGATGGATCGCAACGCCTACGAAGCGGACGCCACCCTCATCATCAACCGGGTCAAGCCGCACACCTCGTTCGGGGGTCCGATTCAAAGCGGGTTGGCCAAGATGTGCGCCATCGGTTTGGGCAAACAGCCGGTGGCCGAAGCCATTCATGCCCGCGGTCCGGACGGTCTGCGCGGGCTGATCCCGCCCATCGCCCGCATCGTCATCGAGCGCGGACGGGTGCTGGGCGGGCTGGCCATCCTGGAGAATGCCGCGCACAAGACCGCCGAGGTGCATGGCCTGACCGGCGAAGAGATCGGCGGGCCCGCAGAAACGGCGCTTCTGGAACGGGCCCGGGCGCTCTTGCCGCGCATTCCGTTCGACCGGCTCGATGTGCTGATTGTTGAGGAGATGGGCAAGAACATCAGCGGCACGGGGATGGACACCAACACGATCGGCCGGCTCTTCATCCCCGGCATCGCCGACCCCGGGCATCCGCAGGTCAACGTCATCGTCGCGCTGGATCTGAGCGCCGAGACGGGTGGCAACGCGAATGGCATCGGTCTGGCCGACATCGTCACCGAAAAGCTGCTGGCCAAGGTGGACTGGGACGCGGTTCGGATGAACGCCCTGACCTCCGGGCTATTGGGCCTGTGGCGGGTCAAGATCCCGTGGGTGGCGGTGGATGAGGACCAGGCGATCCAACTGGCGTTACGCATGTGCGGCCGGCCGGACAGCCTGGGCGCCCGAGTTGCCAGGATTCGCAACACCCTCAGTTTGAGCGAGATGGCGATCAGCGAGGCGCTGATGCCGGAGGCCCTGGCGGCGGGGGCGCGGCCGCATAACGATTAAGAATGAGTGGCGAGATCACAATCCCCGCGCTTTGCGCGGGGATTGTGATCTCGCCATATGTCTTTCGCGTAACAGTGTATAACCACAGGCATGGGATACATCGAAAAGCTCGTCAGTTCGGATGAAAGAATCGTCGCGCAACGCCGCCCGCACTGGGTGGTTCTGTTCAACGCGTTTGTGGGCCTGTTCTGGCAGCTTTTTCTGCTGTTGCTGTTGTATTGGTTGTTTATCGCGCTGGCGCGGGGCGAGGGGCCGCTGGCGGGCCTCGGCTTTCTGATGAAAGCGCTGGACGATTGGCGCAGACCGCTTGCGCTGCTATCGAACACCATTCCGCTGTTGATCGGCGCGTTTTTGGCGCTCAGCTCGGTGATCGGCGTGCTGCGGATCGCGCTGAATTGGGTCAATACGACCAACATTGTGACCACGCGCCGGGTGATCCAGGTGCACGGCGTGATCGCCAAGAGCAGCATCGATTCCTCGCTCGAGAAGGTCAACGACATCATGCTTAGCCAGTCGGCGACGGGACGTGTGCTGAATTTCGGTCATCTCGTGATCATGACCGCATCCGAGGTTGGGCTGAATCGAATGCTGTATCTGCCCGATCCGGTCGGCTTCAAGCGGGCGATCCTCGATGCCAAGAACACGCTGGGCGGGCCGCCCGCGCCCCAAGCGGTCCAGTCTGGCGCGGCCGCCGATCG
>JAGOCU010000113.1:0-1320 GCA_017998555.1 Thermoflexales bacterium | reverse complement strand
ACAACCTGCACGCCAGCATCGGGATTTCCATCTCCTGGCGGGTCAGACCGCCGTGATGGCCGAAGAAGCGCTGCTCGAGGCGCCCGGGCACCTTCCACCACACCGACTCGCCGGCGAATGGCAGCACGGTCAGGTTGCCCACCCGGCTGAGGAAGGCCTGCGAAACCGACGGGCCAAAAAAGCCCGCCTCGATCAGCTCGGAAGTCTGCACGACCACTGCCTTGTCCTTCAGCAAGTCGCGAAAGGCCGCGCTTGCTTCGTCCAGCGCATCCGGCCGGACATGCCAGAACGTGTCGCGCGCCGAGCCGCTCGGCCAGATCGTCTCGCCGCTGGCATGTGTCCGCATCCAACGCTTTGACCCGGGCAGCTTCTCATTCATGTAGATGCATGTCTTCGGGTTGACCTCGACCTGGCCATGATCGGCGGTCAGGATGAAGATCGCGTCCTTGCGCTTGCCCAGCAGGCGCTCGAAGTTGCGCTCGAGGGTGATCAGGAACTGATCGGCCTGGGCGTCAACCGCGTCGCTTTCGGGGCCGTAGCCGTGGGCGAGCGTGTCGATGTCGCTGTAGTAGAGGAAGTAGTAGGCCGGGCCGCGCTGCCGGGCCAGCATCTCGCCCAGCCGCACCAGCGCCTCCGGCAGGGTCTTGTAATCCAGTGCATGGGCCTTCCCATGCAGGGCCTGGCCGGTGGCGTCACGCGAATAGTGATCGGGTTGCAAGACAAACGTATCGACTCCAGCGGCACCCAATCGCTGATGGATGTTCGTGGCCGGAAAGAACTTGTCAGCGGCGAACCCAAGGGCGGACAGGGTGTCGCGGGTTTTGTCGGTTGGCAGGCAGAAAGGCAGCGGCAGGATTGTGGCGTCAAGCGTCGGTTCGTACTGGTACCACTCATAAACACCCGATTGTCCCGGTGTGAAACCCGTATGAATCGCGGTGACGTGCGCGGCAGTGGTGGACGGAAACATCGAGGTCAGCGTTGAGACGACACCGTTGTCAATGAAGTGCCGCAAAAACGGATAGCGCTCGCGATAACGCTGAAAAAAGCGCCAGCCAAACGCGTCGATGAAGAACAGGATGACGGTGTCACAGCGCTCCGGCAGGCCGGCGAGGGTATCGGGCGGCAGATTTGTCTGTCCTTTGCCCGTCAAGCGGCGCTCAATCGCCGACGGCAGGTTCGCAAAGCAGTAGGAGTCGTAAAGCGGCCGAATGAGCGGCCCGCGCCAGGTCGCGCCGTCGACGGCGGCCCGGGAAGAAGCATTGATCATGCCGCCATTGTACGAAGCCGAAAGGTTGGATACACTTGCGCCGTGGAAAGCGG
>JAGOCU010000112.1:1637-7149 GCA_017998555.1 Thermoflexales bacterium | reverse complement strand
GCCAAAATCGCCGAGGTTGAAAAGGCGATCGAGAACTCGCCCTTTCTGAGCGACGCGCAGAAACAGGACGCCCTGGACGCGCTGGACCAGGCTCGGCGCAACCTCGAGGACGCCAACGCGACGCCGGAACAGGCCCTGGCCGCTCTGAATGAGGCCCAGGCCAGGCTGGACGCGCTGCAAAACGATGCGAACCCTGCTGCGCGCGAGGATCTGCGCCAGGCTGGCCAGAACCTGACCCCCGACGAACTGACCCGCCAGATGGCCGAGTCGCTCGCCCAGGGTGACTTCCAGAAAGCGGCCGAACAGATGCGCCAACTCACCAGCAAGAACGGCCAGGCGCTCAGCGAAGCCGAACAGCAGCGGGTCGCCAATCAACTCGACGAGATGGCGCGCGAGGTCCAGAACTCCGATCCTCAACTCGCGAGCCAGTTGCGCCAGGCCGCCCAGGACTTGCGGCAGGGCAAAGCGGAATCGGCCCAGGAACAGCTCGGCAAAGCCGCCGATTCGCTCGATCGATCCAGCCAGGCGCAGGCCTCCGAGAATGCGCTCGAAGCGGCCGAACAGGCCGCCGCTGACGCGCGGCAGAGGGTCGCTGAGGCGACCGGCCAGTCCTCGAACAGCGCCCAGTCTCAGCCAGGAAAGACGCCAGGATCCGAAGGCTCGCCGACCGACCAGCCCGGCCAGCAGGGCGAGCCCGGCCAGGGCCAGGGTGGCGCGCCGACCGAAGCGCAGGGTGGGCAACCCGGCTCAAGCGGCCCGGGCGATTCGATCACCCCAGGCCACTCTGAAGACATCGGCACGGACAACAGCGTCTATGCCCCGGGCACGCGGCTGAATCCCACTGGAAGCAATGTCGTGCTGCCAGAATCACAGAGCCGCACGTCGCCTGACCCGAATAGCAACCCGCGGCCGGCGCTTCCGGGCAACAGCATTGTGCCGTATCAGCAGGTCTATCGCGAATACGCGAAGACCGCCGACCAGGCGCTTCAAACCGGCGATGTTCCGGCCGCCCTCCGCGACTACATTCGGGATTACTTTTCGTCGCTTGATCCGAAACGATAATCAGATCGCGCGCGGGCAGGTCTGCTAAACTGCTCAACGCAGCTCAGATGCCATGGTCGCCGGATCGGAGCGGCACGCACATCGTCGCACTCACATCACTTTCCAATCGCGCGTGTTGCATGATAGGGCGCCGGCCATGGCATTGACATACTCAATTGCCAATGCAACAGGAGCGAATGGAATGGACTTGATCAAGGTTTCTGCGAGCTCGCGCTCGACGGCCGTCGCCGGCGCAATCGCAGGCGTGGTGCGTGAGCACGGCCGTGCCGAGGTGCAGGCGATTGGCGCGGGAGCCGTCAATCAGGCCATCAAAGCGGCGGCCATTGCGCGCGGCTATCTCCTGCTGGATGGCATCAACGTCGTCATCATCCCGTCCTTTGGCGAAGTCGACATTGAAGGCGCGGAACGCACCGCCGTGAAATTCTCGGTTGAGCCGCGCTGATCGCGACAGAGGAGATAGCGACATGAGTCAGAAGCGCATCGCGCTGATTACCGGATCTGCGCGCGGTATCGGCCAGGCCATCGCGAAAAGGCTGACCGCCGATGGTTTTTGTGTCGTCATCGCCGACATTGACGAATCAGCCGCGCGCGAAACGGCCGAGCAACTCGCCTCCGGCGACCCGACCCGGGCCTTTGCCCTGCAAGTCGACGTGAGCGAACCAGCCAGCGTGCAGGCGATGGTGGCGCAGGTACTGGCGCGCTGCGGTCAAATCGATGTGCTGGTCAACAATGCCGGCATCGTCGGCGCCGCGCAACCTGTCGCGACCTATCCGATCGCGGATTGGCGGCGCATCCTGTCGATTAACCTCGACGGCGTGTTCTATTGCTGCCAGGCCGTCCTCCCCGCCATGCTGCAGCGCGGGTCGGGACGGATCATCAACATGGCCTCGATCTCGGGCAAGGAAGGCAACCCGGGCCTGGCCGCGTATTCAACCTCCAAGGCGGGCGTCATCGGGCTGACCAAATCGCTGGCCAAGGAAGTGGCCACGCGCGGCATCCTGGTGAATTGCATTACGCCCGCGATCATTGAGACCGAGTTGTTGCAGCAGATGGGCCCTGAAGTCGTGGCGACGCTGGTGGCCAAAATTCCGATGGGCCGCCCGGGTCAACCGGCCGAAGTGGCGGCTCTGGTGTCCTGGCTGGCGTCGGATGAGTGCACATTCAGCACTGGCGCCGTGTTTGATTTGAGCGGCGGACGCGCGACGTACTAGCCGGGCATTTTTCCCTTGCGACGACGATAGCCCCCGCTTCGCGGGGGCTATCGTCGTCGCAAATGGTTTCGGCTGGCCGAACGGTCAGCCGGTCACGGCGCCATCGCAGGCCGGGCCGACGAGCTTCGCGTATTTTGCAAGCGCGCCGGATGTGAAGTTCGGCTGCGGCCGCACCCAGGCGGCCAGACGAGCCTGCATCTCGGCCTCGCTCAGGTCGACGGACAGGATGCCATTCATGGGATCGGTCGCGTCGAGGGTGATCATGTCACCGTCGCGCAGGATCGCAATCGGACCGCCAACCCAGGCTTCAGGACCGACGTGGCCGACCATGAGACCGCGGGTCGCCCCGCTAAAGCGCCCATCGGTGATGAGGGCGACATCGTAGCCAAGCCCCTGGCCCGTGATCGTCGCGGTCACCGCCAGCATCTCGCGCATTCCGGGGCCGCCCTGCGGGCCCTCGTAGCGAATCACGACAACATCGCCCTTGACGATCTTGCGCTGGGCGACGGCCTCGGCGCACACCTCTTCGCTGTCAAAAACGCGGGCGGGCCCGACGTGGCGCAGCCGGCTGACGTTGGCGACCTTGACCACCCCACCCTCGGGCGCGAGGTTTCCCCGGACGACGACCATCCCGCCCGTCGAGCGAATGGGCTTGGCCGCGGCATGCACAACGTCCTGGTCGGCCAATTGTTCTGCGTTCTTGACGTCTTTCAGATTCTCCCGGACGGTCTTGCCTGTGACCGTTAGGACATCGCCATGCAGCAGGCCGGCGTCAAGCAGCGTCTTCATCACGACCGGCACGCCGCCGATCTTGTGGAGGTCCTCCATGACGTATTTGCCGCCAGGCGTCATATCGGCGATGTGCGGGGTGCGGGCGTTGATCCGAACGATATCGTCGAACGTGACGACCAGGCCGGCCTCGCGCGCGATGGCGGGCAAATGCAGGGCGATGTTGGTGCTCCCGCCCATCGACAGCGCGACGGCCAGGGCATTCTCGAGCGCCTCGCGGGTCAGGATATCGCGGGCGTAGATGCCGCGCGCGATCAGATTCATCAAGGCTTTGCCGGTCGCATAACCCATGTCCATGCGCTCGGAGTCAACGGCGGGCGGCGACGCGCTGCCGGGCAGAGCCATGCCGATCGCTTCGCTCACGCTGGCCATGGTGTTGGCGGTGAAGAGCCCGCCGCAAGACCCGATCCCCGGGCAGGCCGCGCACTCCAGGTCATGGAGCTCTTCGGCCGACATGGCGCCCGCCTGGTGCAGGCCAACGCCCTCGTAGACGTTCTGGATGGTGACGTCCTTGCCTTTGAAGCGGCCGGGCTTGATCGTGCCGCCGTAAATGAAAATGCTGGGCAGGTTCAGGCGAGCCATGGCCATGAGGGTGCCTGGCAGACTCTTGTCGCAGCCAGCCAGCCCGACCAGCGCGTCGTAGCAGTGGGCGCGCATCATGAGCTCGATCGAGTCGGCGATGACCTCGCGGCTGACCAGCGAAGCCTTCATCCCCTGATGGCCCATTCCAATCCCGTCCGACACGGAAATGGCGACGAACTCGCGCGGGGTGCCGCCGTTCTCGGCGACGCCCCGCTTGGCGTACTGGGCAAGGTCGTGGAGGACCATGTTGCAGGGCGTGGCTTCATTCCACGTGCTGGCGACCCCCACAAGCGGTTGGGCGAGTTCGCGATCGCCCAGGCCCATCGCGCGCATAAACGCGCGGTGCGGCGCGCGCGTGGCGCCCTCGAGTTCATGGCTGCGGATCTTTCCGGGAGAGGACATTGAGAACATACTCCTTGTGATGATTGCGCCGATATCCCACATTGACGTGTGGGATATCGGTTGGGATTCTGGCCCGGATGATACTTGAATGCGCCGCGCGCCCGCCAATCCCAAAATCGGTGTAGATTTGCGACGTGTCACTCACATCCGCCTAAGCCCATTCCGAGACACTTTCACGATGATTCAAGCCAGACTCGTCGCCTTGATCCTCTTGTCGCTTGCGCTGCCGGCATGCGCGCCGCAGGTCACCGCGACTCCGACGCTCGCGCCGACCGCAACCCCGATTCCGCCCAGCGCGACCCCCGTTCCATCCACCGCCACGCCGACCCTGGCGCCGACGGCGACCCCCGTGCCGCCGACGGCCACTCCGTCGCCCACGCCCACGCCTACGCCCCATCCGCTGAGCATCGAAGCCGGCCGCAAGACCGCCTACCCGGCGAGCCCGATCAAGATCGAGCAGAATCTTGCGGCGGGCGTGAACTACAGTCGATTTGTGGCGTCCTACCAGTCTGAGGGCTACAAGATCTATGCCCTGTTGACCATCCCCAATGGAAAGAAACCCGCGACGGGCTGGCCCATCATCGTCTTCAATCACGGTTATATTCCGCCGGCGCAGTACCGGACAACGGAGAAGTATGTGGCCTACCAGGACGCCTTCGCCCGGGATGGCTACATCACCTTCAAGTCCGACTACCGCGGGCACGGCAGTTCGGAGGGGTCGGCCAGTGGCGGCTACGGATCGACGGGATACACCACCGACGTGATGAACGCGGTCAGCGCGCTCAAGGCTCACCCGGACGCCGATCCGAGCCGAATTGGGATGTGGGGGCACTCGATGGGCGGCTATATCACTCTGCGCGCGATGGTGCTTTCGAAAGACATCAAAGTCGGCGTGATCTGGGGCGGCGTCGTGGCATCGTATCCCGACCTCATGCAGCGCTGGACGCGCCGCGGCGGCACACCCCCCGCGCCACCGACCCCGGTTGCGGGCGCGCCTCGCTGGCGCGACGATCTGGTCGGGCGTTTTGGCTCCCCATCGGCCAACCCGGCGTTTTGGGACTCAATCTCGGCCAACAGCTATCTGGCCGATCTGGCCGGCCCGATCCAGTTGCACCACTCGGTGACCGACGAGACGGTGCCGGTGGCATTCTCAATCACCCTCGCCGAACAAATCAAGGCGGCCGGAAAAACGGTCGAACTCTTTACCTATCCGGGCGACGACCACAACATTGCCCAGAACTTCGGCCCGGCCATTACCCGCTCGGTGGCCTTCTTCAACAAATACCTGAAGTAGAGACGCGCCGTGGCGCGTCTCGCGCGGCTCCCCGCCCTGCCACAGGAGACGCGCCGTGGCGCGTCTCGCGCGGCTCCCCGCCCCGCCACAGGAGACGCGCCACGGCGCGTCTCTACGGAACCATGCTGGGACCCCCACCCGCATTTTCGCGATTTGATCCACAATCGGTCGC
>JAGOCU010000112.1:0-1537 GCA_017998555.1 Thermoflexales bacterium | reverse complement strand
CCCCCACCCGCATTTTCGCGATTTGATCCACAATCGGTCGCAGAGAGACTACACGATGACAATTCTCGGTCTGCATCACATCACCCTTGTCACCACCGATGCCCAGCGCTGTGTCGACTTCTATGTTCGAACGCTCGGGCTGCGCCTGGTGAAAAAGACGGTGAATTTCGACGATCCATCCGCCTATCACCTCTACTTCGGAAATGAGACCGGCCAGCCAGGCACGGCCATCACCTTCTTCGAGTGGCCGCAATCCGTGCGGGGCAAACCCGGTATCGGCGGCACGCACCACTTCGCCCTGGCCACCGCCGATATGAACGGCCTGCTCATGTGGAAACGCCGGCTCAAGGATCTCGGAGTCCGCGTCACCGGCCCGTATGACCGGCACTACTTCACCTCGATCTACTTCAACGACCCCGATGGCACCATTGTCGAGATCGCGACCCTGGGGCCAGGCTGGACGGTCGACGAGGCCGCCGATCAGCTCGGAAAACGGCATGTGGATCCGCCTGCCGAGATGCTGGTCGCCAACCGCGACGAAGCCCGGATTACGGCCCTGACCTGGCCTGATCCGGTGCCCGTCATCACCCCGGACATGGCGTTGTCGCGCGGGATGCACCACATCACGGCCATTGGGTCGAGCATCGAACGCACCCACGCCTTCTATGGCGAGCTGCTTGGCATGCGCCTGGTCAAGCGAACCTCGAATTTCGATGACCCCGGTTCGCGACACTGGTATTGGGGTGTCGGCGAAGGACAGCCGGGCAGCCTGATCACCTACTTTGAGCGCGACCCAAAGCGCGAGCCGCGGACCCAGATGGGGGCCGGGCAGACCCATCACTTTGCGCTGGCGGTCGCTGACGAAACCGTCCAGCTCGCGTGGCGAGAGAAGCTGCTCAGCGCGGGATACAGGGTCTCACCGGTCATGGACCGGATCTACTTCAAGAGCATCTACACCAGTGACCCCGATGGTCACATCATCGAACTGGCCACCGTGCCGCCGGGTTTTGGCGTCGACGAATCCCTGGCCGAGCTCGGGACGGCCCTGCGTCTGCCGCCCTGGCTTGAGCGCTACCGGCCGGATATCGAGCGCGTGCTCAAGCCAATCCACTAGTCCATCCTCATTCCCATGCCAGCACTGCACCAATCCCAACCCGTTTTGACCGCCGGTCCAGACCTCAAGACCGCCCGAGCCGCGATGATCCTCATGCATGGCCGCGGCGCCGGCGCGTGGGACATTCTCGGCCTGGCCGATGCGCTCGAGCTCTACGATGTCGCTTATCTGGCGCCCGAGGCCGCAAACTCGACCTGGTATCCCAATCGCTTTGTGGCGCCGATCGAGAGCAATGAGCCGTGGCTGTCATCGGCATTGCAGGTGGTTGACAGCCTGCGCGAACGCGTTGAACGGGCGGGCATCCCGGCCGAGCGCACGTTTATCCTCGGGTTTTCCCAGGGCGGTTGCCTAACGCTCGAGTATATGGCGCGATCCCCGCGCCGCCTCGGCGGTGTTTTCGCCCTGAGCGCGGCCCTGATCGAA
>JAGOCU010000111.1 GCA_017998555.1 Thermoflexales bacterium | reverse complement strand
TGCGGCATGCCACTCCCCGATGCGGCTGTTCGAACAGCGACTTGAGCGGCGGATTATATGTCTAGATTGTCCAGAAAATCATCTCGAGATCGCAAATCCCGCGCTCAGCGCGGGGTTTGTGATCTCGACACCCCTCTTCATGACAACGGCTAGCGTCTGACATCCGGGACCCAGACCCGCCGCATAAAGCATCCGGCGTTGATGACGCCAAAGCCGGTGATGGTGTCGGTGAACGGGCCTGTCGTCCCGTTGCTGTAGGTCGTCGCGATCAGGACATACGGCGTCCCGGCCGTGAGACTGCGGAATATGGCCGGATTCAGGCCATTGACGTCGTCGACGGCCTGGAGCGCATTCGCGAGCGGCAAGGCCGGATTGAAGCTGGTCTGATACAGCATGTAGAAACCGTCCAGACCGCTCGACATCGCGATCGAGTACACCCCGCTCGTGCCGACCGAGAACGTGATTGGGCGGTAGTAGACCGCCGTTCCTGTACCTGAAAGGGACGTCGGCGGATTGCCCGTCAAGGTCCGATTGAAGGTCGGGTTGCCGGCCGTAAACGCGCCACCACAGACAAAGGTCGAGAAGAGCTGGAGCTGAAGGTTGACGGTCTGATTCGCCGCGATCGCCCCGAGGTTCTGGGTCGCCCCCGCGTGGCCAGCGGCCGACGCGGACACCGACCAGGTCTGACCGCCCCCCACCAGGGTCATGCTGTAATAGCCCGTGGCCGGATTTGTGGTCTGAGTGATCACCTTCAGGCTGGGACTGCCGTTGGCGGTCACGATGGCGCTCAGCGGCGCGCCGCTGCCGGTTTCGGTGACGAATCCCGAGATCACGTAGGTGGGCGCCAGGGCGAGGGTAAAGGCCAGCGTGGCCGTGACACCATTGGCAACAACGAGGCCTGGCACCGTTGATGAGACGTATCCAAAGGCGCTGGCCGTCACGGTGTATTTTCCGCCGGGCACGCCAATGCCAAATGCGCCGCTGCCATTGGTGAGTGCGCTGAGCGTAAACGTTGTGCCGTTGGTCGCCACGACCAGCGCGTCTGTGATGGGCAGCCCCGTCGCAAGGCTTTTCACCGTGCCGCTGATGCGGGACGTAAGCGCGACGCCGCAGGCCGGGAACTTGAAGGAGCCGATGGCGGTGCTCCACAGGTTGACGGATGTGGTTGTGTACACCTGGTTGGTGTACCAGAAGGTGCAGTCATCGGTCGGATCGAGGGTGAGGTTGCTGTAGTCGCCCCAGCGGCTGCCCGTGCTGGTCTGCGAGCCGCCGCCGGCCAGCATGAGGGTCTCGCCCTGGGCCAGATTGTTCAGCGGATCGCCCTGCAGGCGGCCCGCGTAGCGGATATCGGGGAACTGCGAGCCGCTCGAACCGCTGAAACCGATCATCAGGTTGCCGAGTTTGTCCTGGGCGGCGCTGCCCATCCAGCGCGAAATGCCATCGGCCGGGGCATAGGTGCTCTGTTGATAGA
The DNA here is from genome assembly GCA_017998555.1 of Thermoflexales bacterium. Lineage (GTDB taxonomy): Bacteria > Chloroflexota > Anaerolineae > J036 > Brachytrichaceae > Brachythrix. The sequence goes on along the minus strand of JAGOCU010000111.1, from coordinate 5,727 downwards.
TCGTGGGTGTGGCCGCGTGCGGATCGCGGATCTCATACCAGCGCACGACGGCCCGGCCGGCGCCGTCGTTGACGGTCTGGTTGGTAACCAGGGTTTGATACGATCCGAAATTCCGATACGCCAGGCGCCACATGAAGCGATCGGCAATCGCGTCCAGCTTCGCGCTGGTGTCCTTCTGCGGCACACAGGCGCGGGTGCTGTCGCACACGCTGTTCCAGGCGCTCGTGTCAACATCCACCGGCCCGGTGAAGGTGCTGTTGGCGGGCGTCGTCCAGTCCACGTGGAATTTGAAGAAGTGAATGCGATCGGTTGGGTAGTTCGTCCACTCGGCGGCCTCGGGCGCGGCGATGATGTTGGGCGAGCCGGCGGGTGGCAGTGTCATGCCATCGAGATCCGCCGGCAACCCTCCGCCGATCTGGTTGATCGGGCTGGGTTGCCCGTTGAGTTTGAAGATCACCTGAAGGGCGCCTGGATCACCCGTGAGCATCTTGTCGCGCTGATAGGCGATCGCCGCCATGCCTGAGAAACCGAAGGCGGGCGCGCTGAACATGTTCACGGTCGCATAGTAACCGTCAGGCCACAGCCCAAAGTGCGGATAGTCGTTCAGGAGCGTATTGTCGAACAGGAACTGATAACGGTGAAAGGTGCCGGCGGGATTCGCCGAAGTCGAGATGGCGATGCATTGGTAGAAGGGCCCGGCGTTTGAATCGATATTCGGCAGGGCGAACTGGCTGATCAGCCAGCGGTCCGCCAATTGATCGTAAATGACGATCGGGTCGCCGTTGTTGGTCGTCTCGCAGGGCCCGCCGAAACCCGCGAACAGACTGCTCGTCTTCAGCGGTCCGAGTGTGCGCGCGCCCGTGCTCTTGTTGAATACCCCATAGGTCGAGTTGACGGTTTGCACGTAATGGTTCGGTCCGACATCCCCGTTTGTGTCTGGCGGCGTGTATTGCGGCTCGCCCACCGTCAGTTGGTCCTGATTGGATTCGCCTGGAAAGACGATGCCGGGCGGCGGCATGACGAGCGGAGAGGCCGCGCTTTGGATCTCGCCGGCCGAGTACAGCGCGTCGTAGACGGCGGGCGCGCTCTGCTTGAGTTCCTCCAACTGCTGCGGCGAATAGGCCGCCCGGGCCAACTGCCGGCGGATCTGTTCGGGAGCAGCGGGTGATTCCGCCGCGTCAGGGCGATACAGCCCGCCCGCCTCGAGTTCGGCCAGGCTGGTCGTTGACGTGTCGGATCGGACCGGAAGTTGAACCTCTGGCGTGAGTGCGGATTGTTTGATTTCGCCCGCGACGACCGGCTCCGCCGCAGATGGCTCAATCGGCGCGATGGATGCGGAACTTGCGGTGGCCCGCAAAGTGGAGGCGCTCCCGCCCATCAGCAGCGAGGCCGCGAGCAGACCGTTGGCGAATAGTCGAATCTTCATGGCTGGACTCCCACCGAGCAAATCGAACGCCGTTCAGCAATTCCAGCTCGGTGATTTCATTGTAGGACGTTACGCTTTGGATTTGGCGCGCGGCGCGCATTCACTCACGGCTATTGCAGAGTCAGCTCCCTATAGCACCCTCGCCCAGGTTCCGGGCCTGCAATCAACAGGAGAACGAGAGAACGGGAGGGTAAGTGTATTCTCCCGTTCTCCCGTTCTCCTGTAAACGACCAGCCCACCTGCCGATATGGGTGACCTATCAGGTCAGCCTGACGTGGGGGTGACCTGTCAGGTCGGCATGGTGCAGCGGTGACCTGTCAGGTCAGGCTCGCGCTGGCGCCTTGAGCGCCTTGAAGCGACGCAGCGTCTCTTCCCGTTGGGTGGCGTGGTCGACGATTGGAGCGGAATAGCCCTCACCGATGACGCAGCCGGCGGCGCGCTGCATGAGGGGCGACGCTTCCCAGGGGGTGTGAATGTCGGCCTCGGAAAACCTGGCCAGCTCGGGCACCCACTGCCGGACATACGCGCCATCCGGGTCAAAGCGCCGTCCCTGCAGCGTCGGGTTGAAGACCCGAAACCAGGGCTGCGCATCTGTTCCCGTGCCAGCCGCCCATTGCCATCCGCCATTGTTCGAAGCCGGGTCGCCATCGATCAGGGACCGCATGAAAAACGACTCGCCAAGTCGCCAATCCAGATGCAGATCCTTCGTCAGAAACGAGGCGGTGATCATGCGGGCGCGATTGTGCATCCAGCCGGTCTCGGCCAATTGACGCATCGCGGCATCGACGATGGGATATCCGGTGCGTCCCTGGGTCCAGGCTGCAAAGCGCCGCACGTCTTCGGCCGCGTCTCCGCTTCCCCACGCCAGGCCGTCATAGGCGGGATTGAAGTTCGCGCGATCGGCGCGCGGGAAGTGAAACAATACGTGGGCGTAGAACTCGCGCCAGATCAGCTCAGAGAGAAACGTCTGCGCTCCTTTTGAATCCCCGGCGTTGAGGGCGGCCTGGGCGGCCTGGCGCGGCGAGAGCGCGCCAAAACGCAAATGGGCCGACAGCCGCGAGGTGCCTTCAGCCGCGAGCGCGTCGCGTTGATTGGCATACGCGTCAAGCCCGCCTGATCGTTCGAACTGACGCAGCCGCGCGAACGCCGGCCGTTCGCCCGGCGGGGGCAGGGCGGGCGAATCGGGACGCGGGTCCGGCAGCGTTTCGCTGGCGAGGTCGGGCGGCGCGCGCAACGCTGGCGCGGCCGTGTCCGGACGCCAATCCTTTGGCAACGCGAGCCAGGCTCGTTTGAAGGGCGTGAAGACGGTGTATGGCGTGCCCGCGCCCGAAAGCACCTCTCCCGGTTCGCGGATGTAGGCATCTCGTTTTGCATCCGGGTCGATTCCGGCGTCGCGCAATGCGGCGGTGACCCGGGAATCCCGGCGCCGGGCAAGAGGCGTGTAGTCCCGATTGAAGGTCACCCGCGATGCGCCGGTTTCGCGGGCGAGGTCGACAAGAACGGTCGCCGGATCCCCCCGTCGAATCAGCAGCCGGCTGCCGCGCTGGCGCAGGTGGGCGTCGAGATCGCGCAGGCATCCATACAGGAAGTTGAGCCGGGCAGCGGACACATCCTGCCCGCTCGCGAGGGCCGGATCGACGACAAACACCGGCAGCACATCGCCCTCGCTGAGGGCGGCCGCTGCGGCCAGCGCCGTGTTGTCGGTCAGCCGCAGGTCGCGGCGGAACCAATGGATGACCCAGGCCATGTCTGCGCGAGTATAGTCGCCGGTCGTGTCAAATTCCGGATACCCTTCCACGCCTAACCCGCCCCGAGCCGCCCAGACCAGCCTGTATGTCGCCGGCTTTATTGCGCTCGGCCTGGTCGATGGCGGTGTGGGCCCGTCGCTCTCCACCTTTGCCGCAAACGCCGGGGTGTCGCTGGGCGAGATCGCCATCATCGTTGCCGCCATGGCCCTCGGCCGGCTCACCGGCTCTGCGATCGCGGGTCGGCTGTATGCCCGCGCCCATGGGCATCGGGCGCTCGCCGGCGGGTATGCGCTGACGGCCCTGGCTGCCGCCGCGATCACCTATCTGCCGGGTGTGCCCGCCGCGGCAGTGGGTCTGTTTCTGCTGGGCGTCTTTTCGAGCACGGTCGATGTTGGCTCGAATACGTTGATCCAGTGGACCCATGGCAATCGCGTCGGGCCGTTCATGAATGGCCTGCATCTTGCTTTCGGCGCGGGCGGGGCATTGGCGCCCCTGCTGGTCGCGGCCTCGCTGACGCTATCCGGGCAGGTGCGCCTCGCCTGGCTGGTGATTGGCGCGGTCAACGCGCTGATCATGATTGCGGCGCTGACCGTGACGCCGCCTCGACCATCCGTGAGTCAATCCGCCTCGGCGGGGACACGGCCGCCGACGACGAAGCTCGTGTTGGTAGGGCTGCTCTTCTTCGCCTATGCCGGTTGCGAGGCGACGATGTTCACCTGGACGGCCGACTACGGCGTCTCGCTCGGGTTCGAGCGCACCGGGGCCGCCACGACCCTGGCTACGGCTTTTTGGCTGAGCTTCATGGCCGGACGGCTGCTCGCCATCCCTGCCACCCATCGCTGGCCGATTCGAACCGTTTCGATCGCCGCGCTCGGGCTCGGCATTGTCAGCGGTCTTGCCTTTGTCCTGTCGGCCGGTCAGTCGCCCTGGATCTGGCTCGCGGTGTGCGGGTTGGGGATCGCCATTGGGCCGATCTTCCCAAATATGTTGGCCTTCGCCGGCGAGCGCCTCGGCGCGACGGCGGGCATCACCGGCTATGTTTTCGTCCTGGGCAGCCTGGGGACCATGCTCTGGCCGTGGCTTGCCGGACAACTGTTCGAGCCAACCCGAGGCGTCATCATCCCGTGGATGGCCCTGGGCTTTGTCGCGGTGTCGATGCTGATCTTCGGCGTCTTCGACCGCGCGACGGCTGTTGCCCGAAAGCGATAGCGGCGGCCCATCGGCCGCCGCTATCGCTTTCGGGAATGTTTTCGGCTACAGATTTGCGATGATGGCGCTCGCGAATTCGCTGCACTTGACTTCCCTGGCTCCTTCCATCTGGCGCGCGAAGTCATAGGTCACCGTCTTCTGGGCGATGGTCTTGTCCAGGGCCGCGAGGATCGCATCCGCAGCTTCGACCCAGCCCATATAACGCAGCATCATTTCGCCCGACAGGATTACCGAGCCCGGATTCACCTTGTCGAGATTGGCGTACTTTGGCGCGGTGCCGTGGGTGGCCTCGAAGATCGCATGCCCGGTCACATAGTTGATGTTTCCGCCGGGGGCGATGCCGATCCCGCCAACCTGCGCGGCGAGCGCGTCGCTCAGATAGTCGCCGTTCAGGTTCGGTGTGGCGATGATATCGAACTCGTCCGGCCGGGTGAGCACCTGCTGCAGAGTGATGTCGGCGATGCTGTCCTTGACCATCAGCATCTTCTTCCATTTGCCCCCGCCGTGGGTGGGCATGAGCTGGAGGGCGGCGCCAACCTCGGCCACGATCTCGGCCTGCTGCGCGGGCGTCATCATGTCATACCCAGGATCAATCGCTTTGGCGTTGTCCTCAACGCTCATGGCCGGGTTGCGGTCCTTGTTGTCGATGATCCAGCTCTCGCGCTGGGTGACGATCCGATCGCGGTATTCGCGCTGGGCGAGGGCGTAGGCCCAATCCCGGAACGCGCCCTCGGTGAACTTCATGATGTTGCCCTTGTGCACAATCGTCAGGCTCTTGCGATTGAAGCGCAGGGCGTAATTGATGGCGGAGCGCACCAGGCGCTCGGTTCCGTGGGACGAGATCGGCTTGATCCCGACCCCGACGCTGGCGACGTCCTCCGCCCCGAAACGCACCTTCTTGAACTCCTTGGGCATCTGCTCCTTGATGAAGTTCAACAGTTTGACCGCCTGTTCGGAGCCCGCCTCAAAGTCGATCCCGGCGTAAATGTCCTCGGTGTTCTCGCGGTAGATCACCATGTCGACCTTCTCCGGCCGCTTTACGGGGGATGGCACGCCGGCGAAGTATTTGACCGGCCGCACGCAGGCGTACAGATCCAGCAACTGGCGCAGGGCGACGTTGAGCGAGCGAATGCCCTTGCCAATGGGCGTGGTCAGCGGGCCTTTGATCCCGACCAGGAACTCGCCAAAGGCGTCGACGGTCTCCTGGGGAAGCCAGTCGCCGAACTTGCGGAAGGCTTCTTCGCCGGCAAAGACCTCCATCCAGTGGATCTGGCGCTTGCCGCCATAGGCCTTGTTCACGGCCGCGTCAAAGACGCGCACGCTGGCCGCCCAGATGTCCGGGCC
>JAGOCU010000110.1 GCA_017998555.1 Thermoflexales bacterium | reverse complement strand
GTCGGCTCATCCACTTGCCCAGCGGGCGGCGGCTGGGCCAGCGCGCCAACCCGATAGCGCTGCAAGTACGGCAGGGCGATCCCGCGGGCGTTGTCCGTTCTGTCTGGCAGGATGAAGAGGTCGATCTCGCGATCGAAGAGCGGCATCGCCCGGCCGAGCACCGGCAGCAGCGCGCCCCCGCCGGCGTAGACGATCTGGCGCCCCTCGGGCGTCTGGATGTAGGCCCCCGTGCCGGCCAGGGTGACGTGCAGGCGCCCGTCCGGCCGTTGCAGCAACGTCACGGCGCCGACGATCAAGCCGATCAGGACCGCCATCGCGATTGTCCCGGGCCGAGCGACCCGGCCCAGCCACGCGCCCAGGCGCTTGCGAAACCCGGCGGGCTGCGCACCGACGGCGCTCAATGCGCCCACCCCAACAACGTAGCCCAGCGCCGCGGGCGTCTCGAACCCAAAGACCGGGATGGCCGCAAAGGGCAACTGCGAAGTCGCCTCGACCACCCGCAGCGTCGCCGTCAACAGGGCATACGCCGGCAGGGCCGCCCAGCGGGCCAGCTCGGTTGAGAGCAACCCGATCCCGGCGGCCGCCAGCCCGAAGATCATCGCCGCGGATTGCAGCGGCAGCACCAGGGTGTTGGTAATCGGCAGGGCGAATGAGAACTGATGGAAGTTGGCCAGGATCAGCGGAAGCGTCGTGACCTGCGCGGCCAGGGTGGTCAGCAGCGGCTCCCCCGCCGACAGCGCGAAGCGCCGCACTGCGCCATCGGCCAGACGGGCCTCGACCCAGGCCGTCGCGCGGCGCTGGAATCCATCGGAGTAAAGCGCCAATCCCAGGGTCGCCGAGCAACTGAGCTGGAAGCCGCCGTCAAAGAGCAGGAGCGGGTCGCCGGCCAGCATCGCCCAGGCCCCCGCGCACAACGTATTCACCGTAAACCCGCGCCGCCATAGCAGCTGGCCGCCCAACCCGATCAACGCCATCCCGGCCGCCCGCACGACCGAGGCCGAGCCGCCGACCATGATGGTGTAGGCCAGGATGGCGGGGATGGCGACGATGGCCGCCCGGCGCGGGTTGAGCAGCCGGCTGAGGGCCGGCACGACCAGGGCGATGACGATGCTGACATTGAAGCCCGAAATGGCCACAATGTGCGAGGTGCCGGTCCGCCGGAACGCTTCCTGGATCTGGGGCGGGATCTCGTTGTCGTCGCCGATCAGGATGCCGGTGAGCAGAGCCGACTCGGGCGAGGGCATGCTGCGCTGCGAGGCCAGGCGCAGCGCCGAGCGGGCCGCCATGAGCGCGGCGTAGAGCGGGCTGCCCGCGTCGCGGCCGGTCCGCTGCAGCGATTCCACCCGCGGTATCCAGGCCAGAATCCCTTTGCGGGCGAGATAGTCGCGATAGTCGAAGTCGCTGAGCAGGGGCGGGGCTTCCAGGATGCCGGTCACCCGGACCGCGTCGCCATAGCGCCAGGCCGTGCCCGGATCGGCCCGGATGAGCACGACACCGGACAGGTCGGGGGCCGAAGCGTCCGCAAAACGGTCAGCCGACACGTCTTCGAGGTCGGCCAGAATGCGGGTGATCCGAATGCGGAGATAGGTGAAGGCGGGCCGCGCGTCCGGGTCATCGTCGATGACGCCGTCGATGGCGACGCTGTGCCCCTCGGCCACGCCCAGCGAGGCCGCCCGGGCCGGCGGGAGGGCCGGGAGCGTACGCAGCGCGCCCAGGGCAATCAGCCCCACCAGCGCGGCGGCCCCGCGCGCGCCCAGGCGCCAGGCGGCGAACGCGCCGAGCAGTGCGGCGATCAGCACCCAGGCCGGCAGCGGGAATTGGGTCGTCAGCCACACCCCGGCCGCAAAGGCAGGCGCGATCAGGGCGAACGGCGCGGCGCGAAACATGGGCTGGCCTGGTTATAGGCCATCCCGCGCATGTTGCGCCTGACAGTTGGCTGACATTGCCTGAAAGCGACATCCCCCGCCCCGGCGTACGCCGGGGCGGGGGATGTCGCTTTCGGAGGAGAAAGGACTTTACCCTTTCACACCACCCAGAGTCAGGCCGCCCACGATCTGCTTCTGCAGGGCGACATAGATCACCGCGACCGGCGCAGCGACGATGATGGCCATCGCGCTGAACCGATTCCAGGGAATGGACGTGGCGTACTGGCCGGTCATGTTGTAGAGCGTCATGGCCAGGGTGTAGTCGCCCGGATTGGACAGGAACAGCCAAGACAGCGCGAACTCCTGCCAGTTGCCCATGAAACTCAGGAAGAAGGTCACCGCCAGGGCCGGGGCGGCGAGCGGGATCACGATCTGGAAGAAGATCCGATTGAACGATGCGCCATCGATCGTCGCGGCCTCCTCGAGCTCCTTGGGGATGGTGTCGAGATAGCCCTTCAGGTTCCAGATGGCGAACGGGAGCGCGCCCGAGATCATCGCGATGCCCACCCCGACGAGCGAGTTGCGCAGGTTGAAGACCACCCGCCCGGATTCGGGATCAACAATGCTGACCCCGTTGAAGAGCAGATACAGCGGCAGGCTCAATCCGACGCCGGGCATGAGGATGACAAAGAAGACCGCCATCATCAGAAACTGACGGCCGGCGAATTTGAAGCGCGCAAACGCATACGCGGCCGAGACCGCGATCAACAGCGCCGCCGAGGCCACGCCAAGCGACAGGGCCAGGCTGTTGCGCAACAGCTCGACAAAGGTCACCGGGTTGGCCGTGGGCTGATCAAGCACCTTCTGGAAGCCAACCGTCGAGAACTCGGTGGGGATCAGGTTCAGCGCCGAGGGTCGCGAGTCGCTCGAGCTCAGCGACAGCGTCACGATGTACATGATCGGAAACATGACCGTGATCCCGATCGCGATGCACAGAAGTTGCAGGAAGAGCTGCCGGCCCAGCGGAAGAGCGCGCCCGCCCTTCTCGTTGGACGTGTTCATGCTGAGCAGACGCTTCAGGGGGTTTGCAGTTGTTGTGGCCATGGGTTAAGCCGCATCGTAGGACTCGGTTGCCCGGGTGATTCGGTTCGTGATCAGGAAGATGATCGTCGACACGATGAAGATGATGACCGAGAAGGCGGCCGCCGGACCGTACAGGCGCAGGTTGCGGACCAGGTCGTAGGCGAAGGTCACCAGCAGCTCGGTCGCGCGGGCGGGACCGCCGCCCGTCATAAAGAACACCAGCCCGAACAGGTTGAAGGTGGTGTTAAAGCCCAGCACCGCGGCCGGAACGATCGCCGGCCGGAGCAGCGGCACGGTGATATTCCAGAATTGCTGCGATCCCGACGCGCCGTCGATCTCGGCCGCCTCATACAACTCCTTGGGGATGGACTGCAATGCGCCGGTCGTGACCACGCACATAAACGGCCAGCCCAGCCAGAAGTTCGCGATCATCATCGCGTAATAGGCCCATACCAGCGGAACACCCGGGAAAAGAAAGGGAATGGGCTGGGCGTATTCCTCGAGCCAGCGCAGCCGCACGGGGTCAATCGCCCCAAACAACTGCCCGATCGAGGTCAGGGCCTGGTTCATCGCCCCATACTGAGAATCGAAAATATTGCGCCAAACGGTGGCGACAACGATCGCGGGGAAGACGACCGGCAGAATATAGATCGCCCGGTAGATCTTCTTGAACCACAGCCCCTGCGTGTTGAGCAGGACGGCGATCAGAACACCGGCGGGCACGTGCAGCGCAACGTTCGAAATCGCCCACCAGAAGTCAAAGGCGAGGACCCGGAAGAACTCGAAGTTCTGGACGGGCAGGCCGCCGGTCGCGATATCAGAATAGTTCTGCAGGCCGATGAACTTCAAATTCGGTGACTGCAGGCCGCCCCGCAGATCCTTTGTTGCGAAGTCGGTGAACGAGACAATGAATTGATAGACCAGCGGATAGAAAGCGATCACCAGCATGACCGCAAACGCCGGGATCAGATACAGGTAGGCGTAGCTTTGCTGATTCGCTTTGCTTCGCCGTGGAGCCGGCTTGCGCGCGCCGAGGGTTGTTGTTGCCATATGCGCTGCTCTTTGAATGAGTCGGGCGGATAAAGCGCAAGGAGCGGCAGAATTGGAATTCTGTCGCTCCTTGCGCTCGTCTTGAGAGACGGATCGGGCGGCCCCGTCGGGGCGGCCGCCCGACGATAGACTTACTTAACGGCGCCTTCGAAGGCCTTCTTCACGAACTCGGCCGGGGCGACACCCTTGTCGAACATGTCGCCATCGCCGCAGAAGTTGCCCCAGTACTTGCCCATGCTGACGGCCTGCGGGCGAACCTGGCTGACGGCCAGAACATCCTCGAACGCCTTGACGCCGGGGTTGTTGTAGGTCACGCCGGTGCGGACGGGCACGTGGCCGGCCTTCTCAGCCATGACTTTCTGGCTGGCGGCGTTGGTCAGGAACAGCGCAACCTTCAGCGCCGCCTGGGCGGTGTCGGCTTTGTTGTTCGGGTTGAAGTAGAAGCCATCGATGCCGAGCAGCGGGGTGGCCGGGCCCTTCGGGCCGGCGGGCAGGGCGGCGATGCCGAGCTTGTCGCCGAGCGCCTTCTGATAGTCGCCCAACGCCCAGTTGCCGTTGGTCGTCGCGCCGATCTTGCCTTCCTTGAAGGGAGCGGCGGCATCGGCATCGGTCTTGGGAATGCCAGCCTTCTTGGCCAGCGCCCACCAGTCATTCAGGAACTTGTAGGCGGCCGACAGATTGGCCTGGTTCTCGGGGGTGTTGACAAAGGCGGCCTTGTCATCGAAGACCTTGGCGCCGTATCCGTTGTAGAAGCCCCACTGATGGTAGCAACCGAGCGAGAGGCTGAGCTTGGCCCCGCCCTGCACGGCCTTGAGGAAGTCGTCGGTGGTCTTCGGCACTTCCTTGACCAGATCCTTGTTGTAGTACATCGCCACGGCCTTGGCCGTCTCGGGAATGCCATACAGCTTGCCGTCGAGGCTCATGCCCTCGATGGAGAGCTTGGTATAGCCGTCGAGCTTGCCCTTGGCCAGATCGGTGATATCGGCGATCAGCTTGCCGCGGGCGTCATCGCCCAGGCTGTCGTTCGGCGCGATGAACATGTTCGGGCCACCGCCGGCGGCGACGTCCGTGCGGTACTTGTTGAAGATGTCGTTGAACGGAATCTGCAGCACGTTGATCTTGATGCCGGCCAGATCGGGCGAGGCGGCGGCGGTCTTGACCAGTTCGCCCATCGCAACTTCCTCGGCGCTCCCTGTGCCATACGCGTGCCAGAAGGTCACCTCAACGGGCTTCGGCGTGGCGGTCGGCGGGACGGCGGTGGGGGGAACGGCGGTCGGCGCGGGGGCGGCGGTCGGGGGAACCGCGGTAGCGGCCGGCTTCGGCGCTTCGGTCGGCTTGGGGGGGACGGCAGTCGGCGTCGCGGCAGCGCCGCAGGCCGACAGGATCATGCTGCTAACAAGCAACAGCGATCCAAGGGCAATCTTCTTGTTCATTTCCTCTTTCCTCTTTTGTTTCTCGAACACATGCTGGCCTTGCGACCAGACGGAACTGAGAAGCTGCACGAGACGAGGCTCACCTTGCGGACCGCGCCACCTCGTGGTAGCTTTGCTCACATATCAATTACGCACATGGGGTTAGGTTTTACTAAACTGGCGATAAACCACCTCCCTGCACGAAAGAGCGCCGTGCCCCAGATCGTAGATGCTGGTGGGCCGGCGCCGAATTACCCCAATCTATACCACCAATATCGGTCTTTGTCAACCAGTTTAGTAAGTGCTCGGGCGCGATCACCATTCCCGCGCTTCGCGCGGGAATGGTGATCGCGCCGAGGATGTTTGGAATAGCGATTTGCGCGAAACAACATGATCAAGTCACCCTCACTCCTCATCGCCGGCGCCGGGCCGGTTGGCTTGTCCCTCGCTCTGGCGCTGTCTCGCCGCGGCATCGCCGTGCGCGTGCGCGAGGCTCAATCCGGGCTCGGCAGCGAGGCCCGCGCCAGCACCTGGCATCCGCCCACGCTTGAGATGCTGCGCGAATGGGGCGTCGCCGATGCCATCATCGCCCGGGGCTTTCAGGTCGATAGACTGCAGTACTGGGAGCGTGAGACGCGCACCCGGGTGGCCGAGTTCGACTATGCCCGGATCGCCGGGGATACGCCCTTCCCGTTCCGCCTGCAATGCCCGCAGAGCGCCGTCACCCCGATTATGCTCGACGCGCTGCGCGCCACCGGTCTGGCCGATGTCCGCTTCGATCACTCCCTGACCGGCTTCGAGACAGGGCCGGATGGCGTTCTCGCAACGTTTGACACGCCCGCCGGGCCGCGCGCGGAGACCAGTGACTATCTGGTCGGGGCGGACGGCGCCCGCAGCGCCGTCCGCAAAGGTCTTGGGCTGAGCTTCGAGGGCGCGACCTACACCGACCGCTTTCTACTGATCGCCACACGTTTTGACTTCACGCCCATCTTTCCGAGCATGGGGCCGGTCAGCTACATCTTCGACCCGCACGAGTGGGTGATCCTGATGCGTCTGCCGGACGTGGTGCGGGTGGTGTTTCGGCTGGCCGAGGAGGAGGACGAGGCCATTGCGCTGACCGACAACGCCATCCAGAACCGCTTCGCCCATCTGATTGGCGTCCAGACCGGGCCGATCCCGATCCTGCAGCGCTCAACCTACACCGTGCATCGACGGGTGGCCGACACGTTCCGGCGCGGGCGGGTCGTCCTGGCCGGCGACGCCGCCCATGTCAACAATCCGACCGGGGGAATGGGGATGAACAGCGGCATCCACGACGCGCATGCTTTGGCTGCCGCGTTTGGAGCCATTGCGGAGGGCGGCGATTCCGAGGCGCTGCTGGACGCCTACGCCCATGAGCGCCGGCGGGTGGCGCTCGAACTCGTCCAGCAGGTCACGGACCAGAGCTCGCGCTGGATGAACGCCCGCGACTTGAACGAGCGCCTGGAGCGCAACGCGGTGTTGCGAGCCGAGGCCGCCGACCCCGTCCGCCACCGTGCCCATCTCCTGCGCGCGGCAATGCTGGACGCGCGGATCTAGGCGCCACCCAGCAGGAGTCTGGAGAGAGCGCAGTCCCCGCGCGAAGCGCGGGGGCTGCGCTCTCTCCAGACTCTTGTTGTTGCGCGCTAGAACTCCCGCAGCAGCCGGCCGGCGCCGTAGACCTTGTCCTCGATCCCGTTCTGGCGCAGCGCCCACCACCAGGTTGCCGCGTTGATGGCGATGACCGGCTTGCCCAGCCAGCGCTCGGCCTCCTCGGCCAAACGCACCATGCTCA
>JAGOCU010000109.1 GCA_017998555.1 Thermoflexales bacterium | reverse complement strand
AAGCGCGAGGCGTCCCTGTCCAACGCGCGGTAGCTGATCTTGTTGGTCAGCGGGCCGCGCCCGAAGATCATCGCGTGCCGATGCGGGAAGCGCCGGGCGGTGGCGCGCAGGACGTCCGGCAGCGCGACGGGCGGGATGCTGATCGTGGGCGGGACATCCTTGTCGTAGAAGGACAGCCAGGGCGCGGCCCGGGTCTCGGGCGCGGGCGTCTGGGAGCGGCCGCGCGGGCGCTCGGCGACAAAGCGCTCGATGGCCCGGTTGACGGCGGCGGTCCGCTCGAGCATGACCATGTGCCCGCTCGCGCCGACGTCGACCTCCTCGGCGCCTGGGATGGTCCGGGCCACATCGGTGAAGTAGCGCGGCTCGAAGACGTTGTCGCGGTTGCCGCGAATGACGAGGGTCGGCGTCTGCAGGCTGCGAAAGGCGCTCCAGCCCTGCCAGACCGAGACTGCGTTGCGATACATGTCGGAGATGGCGTGCGGGCGGGCAAACATGGCCCGGTAGGCGTAGGCGCGGTGGATGGCGCTCAATACGGGCAGGGGCAACTGGAGCAGGGCCTTGGCCGGGCCGGTGAGCTTGAACTCGCCGGCGGTGGCGAGCAGGACGAGCTTTTCGACCCGCTCAGGGTGGGCGAGGGCGTATTCGGTCACAATCGCGCCGCCAAACGAATGGCCGAGCAGGACGAAGCGCCCGGTGACGCCGAGCAGGGTGAGGGCGGCGTCGAGGTCGGCGACGTGCTCGGCGACGGTGTAGGCGCTGTGCGGGGCGTCGGACTGGCCATGCCCGCGCAGGTCAGGGGCGATGACCCGGGCGGTGTCGGAGAAGGCCAGGAGCTGGTTGCGCCACTGGGAGGCCTTGCCGCCAAAGCCGTGGATGAAGACCATCGTGCGGGCGGGAGCCTCGGGCGCGATGTCGATGACGCTCAGGCGCAGGCCGGGGGCGACCTGCGCGTCACGGCGATAGAGTTCGATGTCGACCTGCATGGTGGCCCAAGGGTAACCGGGAATGAGGATTTGGCAAGTTGGCGATCAACGAAAACCTGCCCCGGTTTTGGATCGGCATCGGCGCGGCCGTCAGCGGCCTACTTGTCCTTCTGCGCGGGAAGCAGACCCAGATTGGGCGCCCAGGCGACCTCCGTTGTGCGCACGACGGCCACCCAGCGGATGTTTCTGCCCGGACTGCCGGTGACGCGGAGTCTGAGTGTGCCCGAGGCATCCACCTTCTCCAGACTGGCATCCCAAAATGTGGCGCCGGCGTCTTCATACAGCACGGTCTTGGTCTGGCCCAGACTGGCGCTGGTGGGCGAGTAGCGGTTAAAGGCGCCCTGGAACTTGTATGCGGCCATGTCATGCGCCGGACCCGTCGAATCGCTCTCGCCGATGAGCTGTATGTCGAACAGCATGGCGCGGCCGACCGGCAACTGGATTTCGTTTGAGATGCCATCCAGGAACAAGGTGGTTGTCGTTGCGTTGGTGGTGTTATTGCGCAAGACATACAACGAGGCCTGGGCGGTCCCGACTTCATCGTTGAATCCGCCCGCGGCATAGGCCTGCTGGCCGAACTGAGTGGCGCTGGCCAGATAGCCGCCCGGGATGGTCGCGTAGGCGGCATTGGTGATCACGTTGCTGTGACCACCGCCGATGGCGCCTTTGGGGCTGGAATTGTCGATGCGGTTGTTGCCGCCGCCGGCGATGGCGCCATAGTTGCTGGAGTTGTCGATGAGGTTGCTGTTGCCGCCGCCGATGGCGCTCTGGAAGCTGGAGTTGTCGATGCGGTTGTTGGCGCCGCCGCCGATGGCGCTGTTGTCGCTGCTGTGGTCGATGCGATTTCCGCCGCCGCCGCCGATGGCGCTGTAGCCGCTGACGTTGTCGATGCGGTTGCCTGTGCCGCCGCCGATGGCGCTCCGGACGCTGACGAATTGGATGAGATTGCCATCGCCACCGCCGATGGCGCTGTTGTAGCTTTTGTCGATACCGTTGCCATTGCCGCCGCCGATGGCGCTGTAGGTGCTGAGGTTGTCGATGCGGTTGAGGGTGCCGCCCGCGACGACGCTGTTGAAGCTATCGGCGCTGATCGTGTTGCTGACCGCCCCGCTGAAGACCCCGCCGATGACGTTCATCGTTGGGTCGCCGAAATCGAGGTTCCCCGGCACGGTTCGCATCCCGGGCAAGGCAAAGGCGTAGGGCGCCGGGCGCAAGGGAGTCCGCGGGGCGAGCGTCACGGCCGCCTCGCCGCAGCCGATGGCGGCCTCCAGCCAGCGGGCCTCGCCGGTGAAGGTCCAGCCAAAGTCGAGGTCGAGGGTGAACAGGCCGTTGGCCACGGTGAGGGTGCTGGTCGTCACCGTCGGGCCGGCCTGGACCCCGCCAGAGGCCGCGTCGAAGAGCTTGAAGGTCGCGCTGCACGAGCCGTTGACAGGCGCGCCGTTCTTGCGCAACTGGCCCTGATAGGTGAAGGCGCTCGTGTTTTGCGTCCCTGCGGGCGCAGCGGGATGCTCCGGTCCCGATTGCTGGGCCTGGCTCGGTCTGGCTGCTCCCGAAAACGCGAGCGCGCACACGCCCGCCAAAGCGGCCAAGATGTTGAAATTGACTGACATGATCCATCCTCCTCGACGAATGGGTTGCGATGCTTGCCCGGGGCGGGCGCGTGAGGAGGATTGTGGGCGAAGTCGGACGTTTTCGCAAGGGCGCGGCAATCAACGCGGGCTACACTTTCAGCCAACGTTTTGTGTCAAGCGCAACCGCCTGCAGCCGCTCGCGGCTTGCGTCATCGACAAACATCTCGACGTAGCCGCAGGCGCGGCAGACATACGGCTCGAGCATCAGGATGAGGCCGGTGTTATTGCGATTGGCGCTGAGGTGGAGCAGGCCGCTGCCGGCCTCGAGCGGGGCCTTGACCCCGCGATAGACCTCGGTCGTGTGGCACTTGGGACAGGTTCCGGTTTTCATGGGGGAACTGTAGCGCGAAAGATGATTTCGCGGCGAAAGCCCGGGGCCCTGGACCCGTTATGCGAACACCCTAAAGGTGGGCCCGCATGAATACGCAGTCGATCAAAGCGTATGGGGGCCCACCTTTAGGGTGTTCGCCGTCTGGGTTCACGGCCGGGTGCGCAATTCTGACTTCTGCATTCTGACTTCTGAATTCGTCCGCCTTCGCCGCGAGATGATGCTCCACGCCGCGAAGGGGAGCATGAGCAGCGTGATCTGCGCGGTGTGGCTGCCGAGCTCGCCGGTTTCCAGGAGATTCACACCGGCGCTGGCATGCCCGCCGCCGCCACCCTCGCCGCCGCGGCCGCGCCCCATCCCCATCCCGGCCCCGCCCTGCGAGCGCGGCAGGCCTGCCGGAAGCTGCAGGTTCTGGCCCTCGCCAGCGTGCTGGCCCTCGAGCCCAACCGCGAGGGTGGCCGGGTTGATCAGGCTGGTGATGCCGACCACGAGCAGGGCGGCGGCCAGAATCAAGGCGATGCGCCCCAGGATTCGAAGAACGGACTTCATGACAGAACCTCCTCGCGGCGAGCCGGCCGGTGGAACAGGCTGATCACCGGCTTGACCACGTGGCGTGAGATCGTGCCGACCAACCATTGCCAGTGCAGGCCCAGGTGCAGACCCAGGATGATGACGCCAGCGTCCGAGGCCAGGCCGTGGATGCCGCGCCAGGCCATCGCCCGCGGGATCTGGATGCCCAGTTGCGGCAGCGCGACCTCGGAGATGACGATGCCGGTGGCCATGATGACGACGAAGTCGATGAACAGCAGGGCGTTGAGGACGTAGCCGATGCGCTGCTTCCAGGCGAGCGCCTTGCTGAACAAGCGCCGGGTGATGGTCGTGATCCACGACCAGTTCAGGAGCAGGTGCACGATGTTGACGACCGCCAGCCCGAGGCTCAGCCATTCGTGGATGCTGAGCCCGCTGAAACGCGGGGCGGTCGCGATGAGGAAGGACGCCAACGCGCCGGCGTCGACGAGCAGCTTGGTTTTGTTGATGTTGACTTTCAGAGATAGCGCTTTCATGATCTGAAGCGGATGGTAGCGAGGGACTGCGCAGAAGCGGTGAAGGACGTCTGCAGATCGGATGAAGAAAGTCGAACATCTGTGCTAAACTCATTCGCCGCGGGCGGGTCAGACCGCTCCAGACGGACGTTTCAGGCGCTGCGAGGGCGCGGATCACATGCCTCAGGACAATATCGTCGTGCGCGGCGCGCGCATGCACAACCTCAAGAACATCAATGTCGAGATCCCGCGCGACAAGCTCGTCGTCATCACCGGGCTGAGCGGGAGCGGCAAGAGCTCGCTCGCCTTTGACACGATCTTTGCCGAGGGCCAGCGCCGCTACGTGGAGAGCCTGAGCGCCTACGCCCGGCAGTTCCTGGGCCAGATGGAGAAACCCGATGTCGATCAGATCGAGGGCCTCTCGCCGGCGGTCTCGATCGACCAGAAGGGGGCCAGCCACAACCCGCGCTCGACCGTGGGCACGGTCACCGAGATCTACGACTACCTGCGCCTGATGTTCGCCCGGATTGGGATCCAGTACTCGCCGGTGACCGGCCAGCCGCTCGTCTCGCAGTCGGCCGAGCAGATCGTCGACCAGATCTCGGCCCTCCCGCCCGGCGCGCGGCTGCAGATCCTGGCCCCCCTCATCAAGGACAAGAAAGGCCATCACCAGCAGGTGTTTGAGGATGTGCGCAAGGAAGGCTTTGTCCGGGTGCGGGTGAACGGCGATGTGCGCGATGTCAACGAAGATATCGAGCTTGACCGTTACAAGATCCACAACATCGAGGTCGTCGTCGACCGGCTGGTGGTGCCCGAGGAAGGCGGCGATGCGGGAACGGCCAAAGATTTCCTGACTCGCCTGACCGATTCGGTCGAGACCTCGCTCAAGCTCGGCGACGGTTTCTGCGTGGCGATGGTCCAGGAGAAAGCGGCGGAAGGCACGCCTTCCGCCTGGCGCGATGTGCTGTTCAGCGAGAAGAAGGTCGACCCGGCCACGGGCAAGAGCTACCCCGACCTCGAGCCGCGCCTATTTTCGTTTAACTCGCCCGACGGGGCCTGCCCGGAGTGCCAGGGGCTGGGCAGCAAGCAGGAGTTCGACCCGGCCCTGATCGTGCCCAACACCGAGATGAGCATCGAGGACGGCGCCATCGCGCCGATGACGTCCTCGGATGATGACGGCTACTACGTGCAGTTGATGGGCAACGTCTGCCGCCATTACAAGATCCCCATCGATGCGCCGTGGAAGCAGCTCTCCAAGGCCGCCCGCGAAGTGCTGATGAATGGCACTGGCGAAGAGAAGCTCCGGATGGAGTATCGCAACCGGGCCGGGATACACCACACCTACGAGATCGTGTGGGAGGGCGTGCTCAAGAACCTCGCCCGGCGGTATCGCGACAGCACCAGCGACTATGTGCGCAACAAGCTCGAGGAGTACATGAGCCACCGCCTGTGCCCAACGTGTTTAGGCAAGCGGTTGAAGGACGATGTGCTGTGCGTGCGGGTGGCCGGCAAGAATATCGCCGAGGTCGGCGACCTCAGCATTGGGAATGCCCTGGCCTGGGTGAATGGCCTCGGGATTGACGATGGCGGCAAGCGCGCCCGCGCGGCGGCTGTTTTGACCGCCGCGCCGGGAACCGCCGTAGTCGCCCTGAGCGAGCGCGACCGCAAGATCGCCCGCCAGATCGTCAAGGAAGTCCGGGCCCGCCTGCAGTTCATGGTCGATGTCGGCCTGGACTATCTCAACCTGTCGCGGGCGGCGATGACGCTGAGCGGCGGCGAGAGCCAGCGTATTCGCCTGGCCACCCAGGTCGGCAGCCAGCTCATGGGCGTGCTGTATGTGCTGGATGAGCCCAGCATCGGCCTGCACCAGCGCGACCAGGCCCGCCTGATCAGCACCATGCTCCGAATGCGCGACCTGGGCAACACCGTGCTCGTTGTCGAGCACGACGATGACACGATGAAGGCCGCCGATTGGATCATCGACATGGGCCCCGGGGCGGGCGAACACGGCGGGAACATCATCGCGGCCGGGACGGTGCAGGACATCATGAAGCACCCGACCTCGATCACCGGCCAGTATTTGAGCGGGCGCCGGCGGATCGATCTGCCGCTCGATCGGCGCGAGGGCAACGGCAAATTCCTGACCATCCGCGGCGCGCGCGAGAACAACCTCAAGAACGTCGATGTCAAGATTCCGTTGGGCAAGTTTGTGGTCGTGACCGGGGTGAGCGGGAGCGGCAAGAGCTCGCTCATCGTGGAGTGCCTGTTCAAGTCGCTCTCGAACAAGCTGAACGGGAGCATGGAGAAGCCCGGCGCGTTGGACGGAGTAGAGGGCATCGAGGCGCTGGACAAGATCATCAACATCGATCAGCAGCCGATCGGGCGCACCCCGCGCAGCAACCCGGCCACCTACACCGGGCTGTGGTCGCCCCTGCGCGAGCTGTTCGCCGAGCTGCCCGACAGCAAGGTCCGCGGCTACAAGAGCGGGCGCTTCAGCTTCAACGTCAAGGGCGGGCGCTGCGAGGCCTGCGAGGGCCAGGGCGTGATCCAGATCCAGATGCAGTTCATGCCTGATATCTATGTCACCTGCGACGTGTGCAAGGGCAGCCGTTTCAACCGCGAGACGCTCCAGATCAAATACAAGGCCAAGAACATCCACGAGATCCTGGAGATGACGGTGAGCGAGGCCCAGGCCTTCTTCAAGGACATCCCGCCGCTCGCCCGCAAGCTCGACACCCTGGCCGAGGTCGGCTTGAGCTATGTTCGGCTGGGCCAGCCGGCCACGACCCTGTCGGGCGGCGAAGCGCAACGGATCAAACTGAGCCGCGAGCTGAGCAAGCGCGCGACCGGGCGGACGATCTACGTCCTCGACGAGCCGTCGGTAGGTTTGCACCACGAGGACGTGCGCAAGCTCATTCACGTGCTGAACCAGCTTGTCGACGACGGGAACACCGTTGTCGTTATCGAGCACCACCTCGACATCATCAAGGTCGCCGACTGGATCGTCGATATGGGTCCGGAGGGCGGCGAGGCAGGCGGGCGGGTGGTGGCGGAGGGCGCGCCGGAGGAGATCGCGGCGGCCGCCGGATCGCACACCGGCTATTACCTCGGGCCGGTGCTGGAGCAGGGGCGCAAGTATGCCGCCGCGCCGGCGCGGACCACCAACGGCAAGGCCAGGGCGGCGGCCCTGGCGGCCTCGTTGCCCTCCGGTGAAAACACCAAGGCCGGCAAGGCCCGGGCCAAGGCCAA
>JAGOCU010000003.1:22343-27335 GCA_017998555.1 Thermoflexales bacterium | reverse complement strand
TTCGCCCTACAATAACGCTGTGGTCGAATCCGCGGTCGTTGTTCCTTTTCTTTCGTTGGCCGCAATGCGGGCCGAGCATGCCCGCCTGCTCGAGGCGCGCCGATCCGCCGGCGAGTCGAGCGCCGCCTTCGATGACATCCGGCTCTTCATCCGCCGCGGCGCGCGCCTCGGGGCCTATCTTGACGGTGACTCCGACCGGGTGGCCGCCCAGGGCCTGCTCGATTACTGGTCCAATGTCCTGGACCGGTCCGGGGCAGAGTATGAAGACGCATCGTTAACTGATTTCGACGCGCGGGCCCTGATCGCCGCCGCGGATGCCGCCTGGGCGGGTTGGACGCCGGATGAGCAGGCGATGGCGCAGCGGGTCATTCAGGCCATGGCCCGGGCGGGCCCGCCCCTGACCGTGGCCCAGTCCACGAGCGCCAGCCAGAGCGCCGGCGTCAGCCCGACCGCTGATGCGACCGGCTCCCCGATCGTTTTTGTCCCGTTGCCGCGGACCGAGCTCGATACCTCCGATGACACGCCCGAAGCGGCGGAAACGCTCAATCGCGCGCTCCAAAAGATGATCGACGCGGGTTGGCTGGCGGTGCGTCCCGGCGCGGAGGGCCAGCCGGCCCAGCTCGAGGTCGCCCAGGCCGGCCTTGCCCGGTATTGGCCGCCCATGATCGGCTGGTTGAACGAGATCGGCGATCGCCTCGACAAACGCAATCGGCTTACCCTGGCCGCGCAGCAGTGGCAGACCCTTGGCCGGATGCCAAGCGCGCTGCGGCGCGGGACGATGCTGGACATCGCGCTGTCCTTTACCGATCTGAACCCCCTCGAGGCCGAGTATGTCCGCGAAAGCCTGGAAGCCGAGCGCGCGGACGCGCTGGCCCGCCAGGCCGTGCAGGTGCGCGAGCTCGAGGCGACCCGCCAGCTTGCCGAGGAATCGCGCAACCGGGTCGTGCTCGAGGCCCGCCGCTATGGCGAGGTGCGCCGCCGCAATCGCGCGCTGATCGGCGCGGTCGGTTTGCTGGTCCTGCTTTTGGCGGGCGCGATTGCATTGGCGCTTTACGGCTATCGCCAATCGCGGCTTGCCCTCGCCCGCCAGCTCGCCGTGGAATCGATCTCCACCCCCAATCTCGACCTGAGCCTGCTCCTGGCCGCCCAGGCGCGCCAGGTCACCGGTGAAGCCGAAGAAGCCAACAGCGCCGTCTTTCGGGGCGTGATGTCGGCGGCGCCCGAACTCAGCGCCATCCTGCACGGGCACGCGGGCGATGTCTGGTCGGTGGCCTTTGACCCCAAAAATCCCGACCGCTTTGCCACCGGTGGCGAGGATCGGACGGTGTTGTTGTGGAGCGCCGCCGCTCGCCGGACGATCACTGGCATGGAACCCCTCAAGTTGGAGCGGGCCTCGGTGTATGCCCTCGGTTTCTCGCCGGACGGGCAGCGCCTGGCGGTCGGCACCGGCGATGGCGCGCTCACCGTCTTTGACGTGTCCGGGCCGGCGCCGGTCGCGCGCGGCATCATCACCGCCCATCAGGGCGCGCTGTTCAGCCTTGCCTTTGATCCGGCCAATCCCGATCTCTTGCTGACCGGCGGTCAGGATCGGGCGGTCCGGCTGTGGGATTTGCGCGGTGACACGCCTGTGCTGGCCTCCGAGGCCATCAGCCATGCAGGCTGGGTGTGGGGGGTGGCCTTCTCGCCCGATGGCGCGCGGGCCGGATCAGTCGGCCAGGGCCAGACGTCCAACGTATTGTGGTGGGATGTCTCCGCGAGCGCGCGAACGCTGACGCCGCGGCCCGCGCCTTCGCAGCATCAGGCGACGGTCACCAGCATCGCCTTCGCCCCAAATGGCAAAAACGCGGTGACGGGCGACACGCAAGGCCGGGTCGTCAATTGGGACCTGGCCACGATGACGCCGACCCTGACTCAGGGCGCCGACGGCGCGTTCGGTTTTGTGTGGGGATTGAGCTACAGCGCGGACAGCGCGCTGCTTGCCGCGGGCGGTGGCGGCGGCGGAATCCGGATATGGGATGTCCACGACCCGGCCCGGTCCATCCGCATACGCGGCCGTCTGGCCGGCCATCGCGAGGGCGTGTTGCGCCTGGCCTTCAGCCCGGATCCCGCCAGCAAAATGCTGGTCTCGGGCAGCTTTGAGAATCGGGCGTTGATGTGGGATCTGACCCGGCCCGCGGTGAGCGCCGCCCTGGGCGACGGACCCGCGGCGCTGGGCGGCGGCCTCAACAGCGCCGGCGACGTGCTGGCCTTCTCGGACCGCGCAGGCGCTCAGATCTGGGACGCCGCCGGCATGAGCGGGGCATTGCCCGGCCTGCCGGCAAGCCTCAAGGCGGCCATCAGCGCCGCTGGCCTGGCCTCAGCGTCGCGCGCCCTGGGTCTGGGTTTTGAGGACGGGCAGGTCGCCTTTGTCGACACCGGGCGGGAGTGGACGATCCTGCCATCGACGGGCATCAGCACGCCGGTCAACGCCCTGGCCCTGTCTCGGGATGGGGCAGCGATTGCGATCGCCCAGTGCGCGCGAGCCGGCTCGGATGGGCGCTGCGAACAGAGCCGAATTGTCCAACGAAATACGTCCACAGGCTTGCCGTCCGGGCCCGATATCCTGACCGATGCCGGCCGGTTGTGGAGCCTGGCCTGGAGCCCGGATGGCCAGACGCTTGTCGCCGGCGTATGCGCGCGGGTGAGCCTCGGCAATTGCGCCCAAGGCGCAATCCGGGCCTGGTCGCTGCGGGGCGCGCCGCGCGAGTTGCG
The DNA here is from genome assembly GCA_017998555.1 of Thermoflexales bacterium. Lineage (GTDB taxonomy): Bacteria > Chloroflexota > Anaerolineae > J036 > Brachytrichaceae > Brachythrix. Next base: position 24,584 of record JAGOCU010000003.1, on the reverse strand, counting down.
GGCGACGTCGACCCAGCACGGCACCCAGGTCACCAGCCTGGCCTTCAGCCTGGATGGCCGCTGGCTGGCCAGCGGCAGCGAGGATACGACGATCAGCCTGTGGCGGGTGCAGGGACCGGGGCAATTTCGCGCGTTTGGCGCCCTGGTCTCGCTGCACGATGCCGGCATCATCGGGCTGGCGTTTGATCCAGCGGGTATGAGCATGCGCTCGCTCGCCCGCGACCGGACCCTCGCCGAGTGGACGCTGGACCCGGTTGCGCTGCAGCAGCGCGCGTGCAGCGTGGCGAACCGACGCCTGGATCCGGACGAGTGGGATCGATTTGTCCCCGGCGAGCCCTACGCGCCGGCATGTAGATAAGTGCCCGGAAACAACCATCCCCGGCGAAGCCGGGGATGGTTGTTTCCGAAAATTCTAGCGACGGCGAAGCGCGGCGACGAGGATCAAGACCCCTACGGCGATCAGCGCGAGCGGCCAGATCACGTTTCCCAGGTCCCCGGCAAACATCCCGGCGACGATGCCCACACTGACGAAGCCGGTGGCCAACGCGCCAAAGGCCGGGAAGAGCAGGCCAGGCCGGCGCAGGCCTTCGGCCGCGTATTGAATCAGCCAGGCCACCCCGGCCGCGATGTTGAAGGCCGGCCAGACAAAACTGATCAGGCTCCAGTCGATACGGCGCTCGTTCCAGGTGAATGAGCTGAGCTCGGTGCCGAGCGAGAAGGCCAGACAGACCACGCCGGTGAACATCCCCATCAACCCCAGCCACAGCCGGCCGGCGTTGCGCTCGATGTCGCGGTTGACGAACCAGGTGATGATGCTCCACAGTCCGCCAAAGACGATCAGGAGCGGCCAGAAGGCAAAGAAGTTTGGCAAGGCCACGCCGAGGTTGCGGACCAGAAACCAGGCGCCCAGGGCGATCAGAAAGAGGGGCGCCAGCAGGCGATCAATGGATCGCAGGCGCCGGGGCGGACGTGGCGGTGGGGGGAGGGCAGGGATTTGGGTCATGGTTTATTGGGCGCTACTGCGTGATCAACTGAGCCTGCCTTCTACGAAGCGGGCTGCGCATCGGTTGCGGCCGCCGGTTTGATCAGTTCGGTAAGCGATATTCCCCCGGCGGAGCCGGGGGAATATCGCTTACCGAACAATCCTTCGTGCTATCGCGCCGCGCGGCGCAGGCGGTCGGCGATGGCTTCGGCCAGGCCCGGGCCGCTGACGGCGCGGCACAGGATGACATCCGCCCCGGCATCGTCCAGCGCGCGCAGGCCGGCGTATAAATCGCGAGCCATCGCCTCGGGCGTGTCGCCCAGCACAAAGACCGGGAGCGCATCGGGGAAGGCGGCCCGATCCGATGCGCTGAGCAGCAGGCCTGCCCGTTGGCCCGCCGCGTCGGCGCTTCTCAGCGCGGCGCGGATCGCCTCGAGATCGGGCAGCACTTTCAGCAACGCCCGCGGCGCGTAATGCTTCTCCAACAATCCGGGCGAGCGCAGCGACGCGCTCGGCGCCTCGCTCGGGAGCAGCGGTCCGATGCAAGCTTCGATGTCCTGGCGGGACGCGCCGCCGGGGCGCAGGATGCGCGGTCCCTCCCCGCTGAGATCCAGCACCGTTGACTCGACCCCGATCGCGGTCGGTCCGCCGTCGAGGATCAGGTCGATCCGCCCATTCAGATCGTCGAGCACGTGCCGGGCCGTGGTCGGGCTGACGTGGCCAAACAGGTTGGCGCTGGGCGCGGCGATCGGCACGCCCGCCCGCTCGAGCAGGGCCAGCGCGATGGGGTGGTTGGGCACGCGCACGCCAACGGTGTCGCCGCCCGAGGTGACAGTGGCCGGGATGCGCGCCCCGCGCGGGAAGACCAGGGTGAGCGGCCCGGGCCAGAAGCGCCGCATCAGGGTTGAGGCTTGCAGCACCTGGCGCGGGGCGAGGTCGCCGATCACGCCGTTCGTCCACAGCGCGGCCAGAGAGGCTTCGGCCCCAACGTCGGGTGCTGCCAGCTCGGGCGCGCGGACGTGGACGATGAGGGGATCGTTCAGGGCCCGGCGTTTGGCCTCGAAGATGCGCGCCACCGCGGCCGGGTCGAGGGCGTTGGCTCCCAGGCCGTAGACTGTTTCCGTTGGAAAAGCCACCAGCCCGCCCTGGCCGATGACGACCGCGGCCCGGTCGAGCGCCGCGCGCGCGGCTGTCGTGTCGAGGGCGCCGGGGTCGATGTGAAACGTGCGGGTGATCATGAATCAATTGGATTGTATCGG
>JAGOCU010000003.1:2966-22243 GCA_017998555.1 Thermoflexales bacterium | reverse complement strand
ATGGCGGGCAAATACTACGAGGACCTCGAGGTGGGCCAGATCTTTGATCATCCCAACGGCCGGACGATCACCGAGACCGACAACGTGCTGTTCAGCGCGATGACGATGAACACCCAGCCCTTGCACCTGAACGAGGACTACGCGTCTCGCACGGAGTTCGGGACGCGCATTGTGAATGGGCTGTTCACCCTCGGGTTGGCGGTCGGGCTGACCGTCGCCGATCTGACCGAGGGCACGCTGGTTGCCAATCTTGGCTACGATAACGTGCGGCACCCCCGCCCAATGCTTCATGGCGACACGCTGTATGTCCGGACCGAGGTGATCGAGCGGCGCGCCTCGGCCAGCCGCCCGGACAACGGCATCGTGCGCCTGAGACACACCGGGCGCAACCAGAAGGGCGAGATTGTCCTGGTCTTCGAGCGCGCGTGTCTGATGAAGATGCGGCCGGCATCCGCACCATGAATCGACTCCGCCGCTCCGTCCTGTTCATGCCGGGCGATAGCGCCCGCAAGATCGAGAAGGCCGCCCGCCTGCCCTGCGACTGCGTGGCGATCGATCTCGAGGATGGCGTCGCCCCGGCCCAAAAAACGGAGGCGCGCGCGGTGACGGCCGCCGCCCTGCGGGGAATCGACTTCGGCGGGCGCGAGCGGCTGGTCCGGATCAACCCGGCCTCGAGCGATTTGTATTCTGATGATCTGGGCGAGACCATTCTGGCCAATCCGGACGGCTACATCATTCCCAAGGTCGAAACCCCCGATGATGTGCGCGCGATCAGCCATCGCATGGACAAGGTCGCGATTGGCCTCGGGGTGCTGGCCTCGCGGGTGCGGCTGTGGGCGGTGATCGAGACGGCGCTGGGGGTGATGAACTTGCGCGAGATCGCCCAGGCCAGTCCGCGCCTGACGGCCCTGATGTTTGGAGCGGAGGACTATGCCGCGAGCGTGGGCGCGACCCGAACCGAGCGCGGCGAGGAAGTGCTCTACGCCCGGAGCGCCGTCGTCGCCGCGGCGGCCGCGTATGGGCTGGACGCCATTGACCTCGTGCGGTTTGATCTTGAGGACTCGGCTGGGCTGGAGGCGGAGTGCCGCTTTGGCCGGCAGCTTGGCTATGCCGGCAAGATGGCGATCCACCCTGGGCAACTTGAGATCATCAACCGCGCCTTCGCCCCGAGTCCCGATGAGATCGCCCGCGCGGTGGCGATTGTGTCGGCGGCGGCCCAATATCAGGCCGCTGGTATCGCCGCCTTCGCCCTGGAGGGGCGGATGATCGACGCCCCGGTCGTCAAGTCCGCCGAAAATGTCCTGGCCCGCGCGCGGGCCGCGGGACTGAGTTGACAGGAGACCCATGCCCACCGCCCTGATTGAATACGAGGACGCCGGCCCGGAAGTCCGAGCCGTCTACGATGACATCCGCGCCACCCGCAAAACGGACTTTATCAACAACTTCTGGAAGGCGGTGGCCAGTCATCCGCCGACCCTCAAACGGGTGTGGGAGAGCGTGAAGGAGGTCATGGGCGGGCCGGGCGCGCTCGATCCCCTGGTGCGCGAGATGATTTACGTCGCGGTGAGCGTGACGAATAACTGCGACTATTGCCGGGCTTCGCACGGCGCGGCCGCGCGGGCGAAGGGGATGACTGACGAAATGTTCGGCGAACTCATGGCCATCGTCGCCCTGGCCAATCAGACCAATCGCCTGGCGATTGGCTACGACGTGCCGGTTGACGAGCGGTTCAAGTAGGTATTTTTGGCGAAATCGGTATCAACGGCGAAGCCGTTGATACCGATTTCGCCAGCAATACAGTTATCATCCCCGCCATGCAAATCAGCGGACGCGTCTGGAAATACGGCGACGACATCAACACCGACGTCATTTTTCCCGGCAAATACACCTACACCGTCGCCGCCCACGACCTGGCGAAGCACGCCCTCGAGGACCTCGATCCTGAGTTCGCCAAGGGCGCCCGGCCCGACGACGTCATTGTGGGCGGCAAAAACTTCGGGTGCGGCAGCTCGCGCGAGCAGGCCGCCGTGTGCATCAAACAATGCGGGGTGCGGGTAATTGTGGCCCGCTCCTTCGCCCGGATCTTCTTCCGCAACTGCGTCAACAACGGCGTGCTGCCGGTGGTGTGCGCCGAGGCGGTGGATGCCGCCACCCATGGCGGGACACTCAGCGTCGATCTGTTGGCCAACACGGTGACGGTCGGCGAAGAGACATTTTCCTTTCCGGCTCTGTCGCCTTCGGTGATGGCCATCATCGACGCGGGCGGGTTGATCCCGATGCTGCGCCGAAAGCTGGGCACCGAGCATTTGCCAATGCCCGAGGTCAAATTCGCGGGCGAGGGCTAATTACGTTGTAGGGGCGACCCGCGGTCGCCCCTTTTCGCGTTTCGTTATCGTCCGCGCCGCGGGTCAAACGCGTCGCGCAGACCCTCGCCCAGGTAGTTCACCGCCAGGACGGTGATGAAGATCCCGAAGGCGGGCAACAGCACGGCCTGGTTGTTGATCCCGATGTAGTCCTTGTAGCTGAAGACCAGGCTGCCCCAGGTCGGCCAGTCGGCCTCGAAGCCCACCCCCAGGAAGGACAGCACCGACTCGGTGATGATGGCCCCGCCCACGTTCAGCGTGGCGGCCACGATGATGGGGCCGAGCGCGTTGGGCAGGATGTGGCGGAACATGATCCCCAGGCGCGATACGCCGAGCGCATGGGCGGCCTCGACGAACTCGCGTGTCTTGAGCGAGAGAAATGAACCGCGCACGAGGCGGGCTGTCGTCATCCAGGTCAGCGCGCCAATCACGCCGACGATCAGGAAGAAGATCCCGAGTTCGCGGCCGAGGATCTTTTTTGCCTCGTCGCGAAAGAGATACGTCACCAGCAAGAGCACCGGGACAGCCGGCAGCGACTGGAATAGGTCGGTGAAGCGGCTCAGGATGAAGTCGGTGGCGCCGCCTACAAAACCGGCAAAGGCGCCGACCAGGGTGCCGATGATGATTGAGACGGCCATGGCGAAGAGCCCGACCGCAATGGAGATGCGCCCGCCAAAGAAGATCCGGGCCAGCATGTCCCGGCCCAGGTCATCGGTGCCGAAAATGAACTTGCCGAACATCGGCGCGTTGGCGACCGCGAAGTTGGACTTGAGCGGGCTGGCCGTATAGATCAGCGGCCCAAGCATGACGGCGGCGATCAGAAACACAAGCACAATCAGGCCGATCATGGCCGTGGTGTGGCGGCGAAAGCGCCGCCACGCTTCCTCGGACTGAGTGCGGATCTTGACGCTGGAGGCCGCTGGACGCGCCGGCAAGGGGGTTTTGGCTACGGCTGTTGTCATGGCCTAGGCGAATTTGATGCGCGGATCCAATACGCCATAGACGACGTCAGCAACCAATTGGCTGGCGACGACCAGTACGGCATAGATGAAGACGATGGCCATGACGACCGGCGTGTCCGATTTCTGCACCGATGTGACAAGCAGCTCGCCGATGCCGTTGACCCGGAAGATCTGCTCCGTGATGATCGCGCCCGTAAAGACGCCGGGCAGGTTGATGGCGATCAGGGTGACGACCGGGATCAGGCTGTTGCGCAGGGCGTGCTTGATGATGACCGACCATTCGCTCAGACCCTTGGCGCGCGCCGTGCGCACATAGTCGGCCGGCAGGTTCTCGAGCATGGCGCTGCGCACAAAGCGGGTCATCGCGCCCGCGTTGAAGAGGGCGAGGACGGCGACCGGCATCAGACTCTGCTTGATCTGTTTCCCCCAGCCGTCCAGGCTGTCGAGCTTGATGTTGGTGTCGTAGATCATGGGCAAGATGCCCAACTCCACGCTGAAAATCAGGATCAAGATCAGCCCGGTCAAAAAGGTGGGCAGCGAGATGCCCACCATTGTGATGAAGCTCACGAGATGGCTGGCGGCCGAATTTGGCCGCGCGGCGGATAAGACCCCGACCGGGATGGCGATCAGGAGCGCGATGAGATAGGCCACGCCGACCACCATCAGGGTCTGGGGCAGGCGCTGGGCGAGCAGGTCGGTCACCGGCTTTCGGGCCGAAAACGAGAACCCGAATTCGCCCTGCGATAGAGCACCCAGCCATTTCACGTAGCGGACCGGCCACGGCTGGTCCAGCCCAAGCTGCTTCTTGATGTTCTCGCGGACCTCGGCCGGCACTTCCGGGTTGGCTCCGAATTCGGCCAGCGGGTCGCCTGGCGCCAGCGACAGAACCGCGAAGATGATGAAGCTGATGCCAAGCAGGCTGGGAATCGCGTAGAGGACTTTACGCAGGAAGTAGGTAGCCATAGATTCCGTCCGCGCGCTTTGAGAAACGGCAGGGGCGCGCAGCGCGCGCCCCTGCCAATGTTTACGGCGTTACTTCGTCCAGTCGGCGATGTCCCACATTTCGGAATCCCACGGCGTGCCCTTGACGCCCTTGAGGTCCTTGGCGATGGCCGATACGCGGCCGCGCGAGATGAGCGGCACGACGTAGTAGTCGCTCATCAGGATGTCGTTCATCTTGACGACGATCTCGCGGCGCTTCGCATCATCAGATTCGCCGCGGAGTTGATCGCACAGTTTGTCGTAGTCTGCGTTTGAGTAGCGGATGTTGTTGGCCTTGCGCCAGCCGTTGGCCTTCGAGGACGTCTCGGCGGTGCTGAAGTCGCACAGATATGACGTCGGATCAGGCTGGCTGTAGTTGTTGGTGTACATCTGCACGTCGTAGAAGAACTTGCCGATGGTGTCGTTGTTGGCCGCGTCGGTGCTGAAGAACACCGTCGAGCTCACATTCAGCAGTTCCGTGTCGACGCCGATGGCCGCCCAGGCATCCTTGACCAGGGCCTGCTCCTTCTGGCGCAGGGTGTTGGTGCTGGTCAGGAACTTGACCTTGAGCTTGACGCCATCCTTGGCCCGGATCCCGTCCGCGCCGGCCTTCCAACCGGCCTCTTCGAGGAGCTTCTTCGCGCCATCGATGTCGGGCTCGCACTTGCGCACGCCGCCATAGATTTTGCTCGGCGAGATGAAGGGGTCGGTGGTGACCAGTTCGCAGGTCGGGGCGCCGGTCTGCCCGTAGAGCTGCTCGGCCATCGTCTTGCGGTCAATCGCCATCGCCAGCGCCTGGCGGACCTTCTTGTCCTGGAAGAAGGGGTGCTTGGTGTCCGGCTCGGAGCGCTTGTCCCCGAGGTCAGGGCTCGGGTTGGTCGGGTTGAACATGATCCGCTCCACGTTCGAGCCCAGGGTGTTGACGAGGACGGCCTTGCCGCCGGTCTTGGCGAGCTGGTCGAGGACCGCCCATTCAACCTGGAGGTTCCAGGCGTAGTCGGTATCGCCGGTCTGGAAGGCCGCGCGGGCCGCGCTGGTGGCGTCGCCGCCGCCCTTGAACAGCACTTCCTTGAAGAAGGGCTTGTCCGGATCGCGGTACTGGTCGTTGATGCTGTACAGCACGGTGTCGCCCGACTTGAAGTCCTTGAGCTTGTAGGGGCCGGTGCCGATCGGGGCATTATTGGCCGCCTGGCACGCGCTGTCGGTGGATGCCTTCGCGCCGATGCAGGCGCCAAACTGCTTCTTCTGCAGGATGTAGCCCTGGGTGCTGACGAAGATGCTGTACGGATTTGTTGTTGGCTTCTCGAAGGTGATCTTCACGGTTGACGGATCAGTCGCTTCGACCGACTTGATGCCGGCGAACGACGACGCCGTTGAGCAACCGGTGTCCTTGCTGACGCAGTAGTTGTAGGTGAAGATCACATCATCGGCCGTGAACGGCGTGCCGTCCGACCACTTGACGTCCTTGCGCAGTTTCCAGGTGACGCTGGTCAGATCCTTCGATACGCCGCCGTTGGCGACAGTGGGGATTTCGGCCGCCAGAGCGGCCACGGGCGCGCCATCCGGGCCAATCCCGGCCAGGGGCTCGAGAATCAAGCGGGCGGCATCGAAGTCCTTCGTGCCGGATGCCAGATGGGCGTTCAGAATCGTCGGTGCCTGCCAGTACAGAATGCGCAGGGTGTCTCCGGCGCCGCGCTTGCCGGCTGGCTTGGGAGCGGCCGTTGGCTGGGCGGGAGCGGCGGTGGCCGCAGGCGCGGCGGTGGCTGCGGGCTTGGGCGCCTCGGTCGGCTTGGGGGGTACCGCAGTCGGCGCCGCCTGCCCGCAGGCGGCCAGCAGCATCGATGCGGCCGCTGTCAGACTAAACAACGAAACCAGACGTTTGTTCGACATGTAATCTCCTCCTCCAGAACTTATTGATCCGAGCCAGACAAGACCCGTCCTTGCAGGGGAGCGACATCGAGGGCGCATCCGAACCGTGATCACGAACATGCGCCGACCCGGATTTGTCGGCACCGTATTTGCCCTGACTCCTCCCCAACTGGCGATCTCGCGGCTTGGCTTGCGGCGCGATTATACGGGAAAGCGTTCCTTCCGACGGTACATCTTTTTTCGGCAACGTCCACTGGGCGAGATCACAATCCCCGCGCGAAGCGCGGGGATTGTGATCTCGCCGGATGTCTTCAGGGTCGCGTCCAAAGTTGCCATGGTTAACACGAACTCGCGAGCGCGGCAAATCCGGATTCCAAACGGGATCAAATTCGAGTCATAACGCGGAGGGCTTGAACCTGGGCAAAAAACCCGTAGACTCGCCCCCTGTCCAGTGGCGCTGCGCGTTCGCGTGATCAAACAAATCCGCGGAAGCGATGCACCCCGCCCCGGTGTACGCCGGGGCGGGGTGCATCGCTTCCGCAAAACCTTCACGGAATGCCCGGCCGGCACGGACGAAATCGAATCAGAGGAGTGACGACACTATGTTGGCAGGATTCTTGTTGGCTTTGCGCGAAGGCATTGAAGCGGCGCTGATCATCGGCATTGTGCTGGGCATGCTGCGCAAGATGAACCGGATGGATCGGGCCGGGATGGTCTGGCTGGGCGTCGGAGTTGCATCCGTGTTGAGCATCGGGGTGGCAATTGCCTTGAATGTGCTCGGCGCGGAGTTCGAAGGCCCGGCCGAGCAGGCCTTTGAGGGCCTGATGATGCTGTTCGCCGCGGCCGTGTTGACCTGGATGATCTTCTGGATGCAGAAACAGGGCCGCGAAACGCAGCGTTCGCTTGAGGCGGACGTGCGCAACGCGTTGGCCCCTGGAGCCAGGTGGGCGTTGTTTCTGGTGGCTTTTCTCGCGGTCGCCCGGGAGGGAATCGAGCTCGCCTTGTTCCTGACCGCGGTGAATTTTGCCGAGCCCGGCCTCACGGCTGGAGCGGAGGCGCCGATTCTGGGCTGGCTGGGCGGCCTGCTTGGATTGATCGCAGCGATCATCATCGGGTGGTTGACGTTCGAATCGGCTCTCAAACTGAACATGCGGCGCTTCTTTCAGTTCACCAGCATCGTGCTGGTCGTCTTTGCGGCCGGCCTGGTCGGGCATGCCATCGGCGAACTGAATGAACTGGGTTGGGTCCCCGCCCTGGTGGCGCCGTTGTATGACGTCAACGGTTTTATCTCGGAGGCGTCGGTGGTCGGCAAGTTCATGAAGGCCTTGTTTGGCTACATCGCCAGCCCGTCGCTGAGCCAGACCATCGGCTATGTGGGCTATTTCGCGGTGGTGCTGGGCGTCATGCGCGTGCTGGCCGCCAGGCCCGCGGTGAAGGCCGTCGGGCCGGCCTAGGCAGGCCCGCCCCACCATTCCCGGAAGTGACAGGCCCGCCCCGGCGTATGCCGGGGCGGGCCTGTCACTTCCGGGCCACAACCCGCTGATAAGATGCCGACACTATGAACGTCCTCGTCGCAGGCGGGGCTGGCTACATCGGCGGGATCGTCTCGCAGATGCTGGTTGAAGCCGGTCACCGCGTCACCGTGTTCGACAACCTGAGCAAGGGCCACCGGGCCGCCGTGCCCGAGGCGGCCCGATTTCATGTTGGCGACCTGGGCCATCCTGACGACATCGATGAGGCCATGCGGGTCACCCGGCCCGATGCCGTGTTCCACTTCGCCGCGTTGATCGAGGCCGGCGAAAGCATGAAACAGCCCGCCCGCTACTTCCGGGCCAACGTAGGGAATTCACTCAATCTGCTCGAGGCCTGCGTCAACCACGGGGTGGGCAGGCTGGTTTTCTCCTCAACAGCGGCGGTCTTCGCCGCCTCGGATGCGCCGCTCAGCGAGACCTCGCCCATCGCTCCGGCCAACTGCTATGGCGAGACCAAGCTCATGGTCGAGCAGATGCTCAAGTGGTTCCACGACATCCATGGATTGCGGTATGTGGTGCTGCGTTACTTTAACGCGTGCGGGGCGGCTGGCGCGCGCGGCGAAGCGCATGATCCGGAGACCCATCTCATCCCGCTCACGCTGCGCGCGGCGCTTGGGCTGCGCCCGGACATCAGCGTGTTTGGAACGGACTATCCGACCCCGGACGGAACCTGCATTCGCGATTACATCCACGTGTCCGATCTGGGCAGCGCCCACTTGAAAGCCCTGGACTACCTCGAGGCGCACACCAGGTTGACCTGCAACCTGGGCAATGGGGCGGGCTACAGCGTGCGCGAGGTGATCGACGCCGCGATCGAAGTGACGGGCAAACCGATCGTGGTGACGGAGGGCCCCCGTCGGCCGGGCGACGCGCCGCGGCTGGTCGCTTCGTCCGAGCTGGCCCGCCGGGAGCTGGGCTGGGCGCCCAAGATCAACAGCCTGCCCGACATCATCAGCAGCGCCTGGACGTGGATGCAGGCCCACCCTCAGGGCTATTAAGGAAAACCCGGAAGCGATTGGCACCGGCGGAGCCGGTGCCAATCGCTTCCGATGTTTCCTTTTTCGAAAGTGGGGGGCAGTCGGTGGGTGGGCGTTCAGCGCCGGCTCAGGCCGGGCCGGACAATGCGTAGGGCATGAACATCCTGAGCGAGCGATTCTGGAGCCTTGCGCGGGTGGCCGTGCTGGCGTTCGGGCTGGCCGCCTGCTCCATTGAACTGCGCAATCCACAGTCGCCGACCGGTAATCCACCGATTTCCCCCCAGTTATCCACACCGACCGGGTCTGGGGCGGTGGCAGTGGCCACGCCCTCGGCCACGCCCAGACCGGCTCAGACACCCACCCTCGATCCAGCCCGGGGAATCCCCTCGACCGGGGTCGTGACCGGGACTTACACGATCCGCCGGGGGGATACGCTGGGCGGTATCGCCGCCGCTGTCGATATGGACACCGGCGACCTGCAGCGCTTGAACGGCATCTCCAATCCGGGTCTGATTCAGCCTGGCCAGACCTTGTTCATCCTCGAATCCGTCAGTGGGAACGGTCCGTCGATCAAGCTCATCCCTGACAGCGAGCTGGTCAACGGTCCGGCCGCCGCCGCCTTTGACGCCAGCGCGTTTATCGCCGCCCAGCCGGGCTATCTGAAGTCTTTCAGTGAGACCGTGGACGGCGTGCCGATGGACGGCGCTCGGATCGTGGCCCGGGCGGCCGAGTTGGCCAGCGTGAACCCGCGGGTGTTGCTCGCTCTGCTCGAGTATTCGAGCGGCTGGCTGAGCGACGCCGCGCCGGCCGGTGACAAGCTCCATTACCCCCTGGGCAACACCAAGACCGGGATCACCAACAGCCTGTTCCTGCAGCTGCAATGGGCGACAACCCGCCTCAATGAGGGCTATTACGGCTGGCGGCTGGGCACCCGTCTCACCGTCCGGCTGGCGGATGGCGGGCGGGCCTTTGTCGGCGATCGGATCAACGCCGGCACCGCCGCCGTGCAGAACTATCTCGCCGCCACGCATCTGCGTGGGGCGTGGCTGACCGCTGCCAGCGCGCCGGGGTTTGTTGCCACCTATCACCGCCTGTTTGGCGACCCGTGGCAGTATGACCTGGGTCCGCCGGTGCCACCTGGCCTGGCGCAGCCCGCGCTGGGGTTGCCCTGGCGCGCGGGCGAGACCTGGTTTTTGACCGGCGGTCCCCACGCAAGCTGGGCGGCTGGCACGCCGTGGGGGGCGATTGACTTCGCCTCAGCGAATACCTGGGGTTGCCGCGAGCTCGGCGACTGGGTGACGGCCATGGCCCCGGGTGTCGTGGCGCGGAGCGGGTTGGGCGATGTGGCGCAATCACTCGACCCGAGCGGCGACGAGCGGATCGGCTGGAGCGTGTTGTATCTGCACATCGGCACCCCCGACCGCGTGGCGCGCGGGACACAACTCAAAACCGGCGACCTGATCGGGCATCCCTCCTGCGAGGGCGGACTGGCGCTGGGCGCTCATGTTCACGTCGCGCGCAAGCACAACGGTGAATGGTTGAATGCAGCCGGCGATCTGGCCTTCACCATCGCCGGCTGGAGACCCGTTGAAGGCGTTGAGGAATATGACGGCGGCCTCGTCCGTGGCGGCGAGAGCCGGGAAGCCTGCGAGTGCAAAGAGGCTGAAAAGAATGGCCTAACGGCCGGGCAGTAGCGAAAACCTTGGAAAGCGAAACCTCCCGGCGAAGCCGGGAGGTTTCGCTTTCCAATCGCATCAGTGACCGGTGGCGCCCCAGATGTGGTGAATGAGCGTTATCTTGTTCTGATACTCGCGGGTGCCCTGGGTCCAGTTCGACTTGATGAAGGCCAGCACAGCGGCCATGTCCGGCCCGCTCAGTACTCCGCGGAATCCCGCCATCTCACTGTTCAGGCCGCCGGTGCCGTTCATGATGTAGTCCAGCAGTTCGGTGTCGGCGTGCTGCCAGGTGTGCCCCACATCGGTGTGCGGCGGGGCCGGGTATTTGAAGGTTGTGAGCGAGGGATAGCGCCAGTTGGGCTGCCCCTCGAGTTGCGCGCCGTGGCACTTCGCGCAGTGCTCGTCGTAGACCGCCCTGCCGCGCGCCACCTGGGCGGGATCAAGCGCAGCAAGCGCGACGGGCCCAGACAGTTGCTCGAGCGCGGCGGCGGACGGGGGCGTGGTCAGCGACCGATTGGTGGCTGCCGCCGTGGCCTGCGTCGCGAAGGTCACGCCGGCCATGATGCTTGCCGCGGCGATGACAATCAGCGCGATGCCGAGGCCGGTGAAGGTGAAACTCCCCCGATTCATGCCCCGATTTTATCCGGTGTGTCTGCTCATGGGTGCGCGCCGGCGGCCTCGAGCAGGGCGATGACTCGGGTCTGGTTGCGCCGCCGCGCGTGGGCGAGCGGCGTCACCCCGCTCCCGTCGGCCAGGTTGATATTGGCCCCGGCCGCGATCAGCATGCCCACGACCTCGGTGTGGCGCTCGCCGCCGTCCCCGAGGATGATCGCCTCGAGCAAAGCCGTCCAACCCAGCCGGTTGACGTGGTCGATGGCGATGTTGGTCTTCAGCAATTCGCGGATGACTTCGACATGTCCGCGGTCGGCCGCGCGAATGAGGCCGGTCCCGTTGTAGCTGTCGGTGCTGCGCACATCCGCCCCGTGGCGCAGGGTGAGCCGCAACAGGTCGGCAAAGCCATCGGACGTTGAGATGAGATAGGCGCTCTGGCGGGTGCGATCCTGGGTATTTACATCCGCGCCGGCCTCGATCAGGGCCTGGGCGATGTCGACCCGGTTGGCGTAGGCGGCCGCGATCAGGGCGGTCACGCCGCGCCCGTCGGCAAAGGCCGGGCTGGCGCCCTGGGCCAGCAGCGTCTTCACGCCGGCCAGGTCGCCCGCCTCGGCGGCGTCAATCAGCGCCTGGTTTGGCGCGCTGGCGGAGGGCGGGGCAGGCGTTGGCATAACGGTTGAAAACGACGTTGGACCGGCGCTGGCGGTTCGAGTTGGAGCGGCGGTTGGCGCGGGCGCAGGGGTCGCCACTGGCGCGCCTGTTGGCGTGGCGGCCGGCGCCGCGGCACAGCCGGCCAGCGCAATGGCCAGGGCGAGGAGGCGCGACACGGCTTTACCCAACGCTGTTATCTGACGACCTTGGATCCCCTAATAGAACTTTCTTCAGAGGCGATATCCCCCGGCGAAGCCGGGGGATATCGCCTCTGAAGATTGGTTTTGTTGGGAGTTCTAAGGTGATCGATGCGATTACTTGCCCAGGCCCGCGACCATCCGGATGACGCCGACAGCGGCCACCAGGACCTTGACCAGATCGCCGGTCTGCACGTCGGGGGTCGTCAGCGCCTTGCCCGATTTCTGGGCGCTCTCGTCGGCGCTGCGGATGAAGAACGCCGCGGCCGCGAGACCGGCCATCAGGCCGCCGATCGCGCCAATCATCAGGGTCTTGTTTTTCCAGGACATGCTTATGCTCCTTTTGCCGTTGCCAGACAGGCGCGCGCGTGATCGCGGATGCCATCCCAGTTGTTGGCCTCCATCAGGTTCTGGGGCATCAGCTCGTTGGTCAGCCCGACCAATTGCGCGCCAGCCTTCAGATAGTTTTGCGATTGGGCCGAGGTCACCATCCCGCTCACCCACAACGGGATGTGGGGGAAGGGCCCGCGGATCGCCCGGATGTAGTCGGGACCGCCGAGGGTGGCGGCCGGAAAGACCTTGACGACGTGCGCGCCTGCCCGCCAGCAGGCCGCGATCTCGGTCGGCGTCGCCGCGCCGGGAATGGCGACCACGCCGGCCTCGCGGCAGGGGCGAATGATCTCGAACTCCGCCGATGGCGCGACGATGAATTGGCAGCCGGCCTCGATGCACGCCCGCGCATCGGCGGCGGTCATCACCGTGCCCGCCCCGACCATCACCCCGTCGCCCACCGTTTGGACGAGCTCCTTGAGCACGTTCACCGCGTCGGGGACCGTCATCGGCACTTCGACGGCCTTGAACCCTCCGGCGACCAGCGCTCGCACGACGTTGAGCGCGTCGCTGGCGGTCCGGGTGCGGATGACGCCGACGATCTTCTCGTCAAACAGGAAACGAATGCGGGTTTCGATGGTGAGCATATCGCTGTAATTGTACGGGAAGCGGTGATGCCCGCCCCGGCGGAGCCGGGGCGGGCATCACCGCTTCCCAATTGTTCAAAACACTTCCACCGCGCCGCCGACATCCAGGAAGCATAAGGCTGCCGCGGGCCGCTCGCCCAGGAAGGCCTCAGCCGCGGCGGCATACGTGCTGATCTGGCGGTCGTAGCCCCGGGCCGTGATCCGGTCGAGCATGGCCGCGCGATCGCGAAGCTGATCGGTCTTGAAGTCGACGATCTTCCAGGCGTCGGCAGGGCGATACAGACAATCGATGATGCCTGAGACCGGCTTGCCGTCGCGCAGCCACGCGTAGGGCACTTCGTGCAGGCGCTGCACGGCGCTGTTCATCTCGGCATACAGCGGATGGGCGGCGAAGCGGATGAGGATGCGCCGGGCCCGGTTCATGGCATCGTCGATCTGACGCGGCTCGACCAGGCCCAGGGTCTGCGCTTCGGCGCGCAGCCAATCCAGATCGGGCGGCGCCACCCGCCAGAGTTGGACGGCCCGGTGGGCGAGCTTGCCGACCACTGAGGCGGGCGCGTCCGAGCGGGCCATCCGGGATGTCACTCGGGTCAGGAATCCGTCGTGCTGTCGATCGGTGACGGAAGGCGGCAAGGGCGCGACCAGGCGCAGGTCGCCCAGGGTGGGTCCCGCGTCTGCGACCGGGCTCGGGCGGGGCCGTAGCGGCACGCCCGGCTCGCAAATCAGGCCGATGACGCGCGTTTCGGCCCGGCTCAGATCCATTTCGCGCAGCGCGGCGCCGGCCGGATCATGCTCAATGGCCCGGTCCATCAGCGGCAGCGCCCCCGGTTGGCACAGGAGTTTGAGCCAACCGCCCACGCTGCCGGGTGTGCCATCCTTCTTGAGCGCGATATCCGCGCTGATCACGAGCTTGTCCCCGGCTCGGGTGGCGGCCACATACAGCAGGCGACCGGCTTCGGCCTCGTCCTGTTCCTGCTCGGCGCGGGCGGCCAGGGCGAAGAGCAAGGGCTTGCGGTCCTCCGCGTCGGTCAGGCGCAACACCAGCCCCCATTCCGGATGCAGCACGAAGTCTCGCCCGCCGCCGCTCTGGCGCCCGGCATCGCCTAACACGACGACCGGGAACTCGAGGCCCTTGGCCGCATGGGCGGTCATGATCTGGACCGCGCCTTCGGCCACCGCGCGGGCCTCGCCCTCCCGCGCGCCGGAATCGCGCATGGCCGCCGCGTATTCCAGAAATGCGCGCACGCTCGGCGTGGCGCTGTCGCGGGCGGTGGCGAGCAGCTTCTCGATGTTGCGCCGTCCGCGCGCGTGGCCGGCGCCCAGCAGAGCCGGGAGATAGACGGTTCGGTCGAGCAGCGCCTTGAGTAATTGGGCGACGGTCACCCGCCCGCGCAGGGATTGCATGGCGGTCAGGGCGTCGACGGCGGCGGTGACAGCGGCTTGATCCGCCGGCTCGAGGCGCGCAACGCGTTCGCGCCACTGGGCCCAGGCCGAGCGCGCCCGGTCACGGCCGTCGAAGAGCAGCGCCAGGGCATAGTCGTTCACCCCGAAAACCGGCGATCGCAGCGCGCCGGCGAACGCCGCGTCATCGTGCGGGGTCTCGATCGCCCGGAGCAGGTTGACGACGTCGCGCACCTCGGGCCGCTCGAAAAAACCGCTGCCGCCGACGGTGAGATACGGGATGCCGGCCCGCTCCAGCGCGTCCTCATAGGCCTTGAAGGAAGAGGACGCCCGGCACAGGATCGCGACATCGTCAAAGCGCAACGGACGAAGACGACCGTCTTCCTCCGGGATCAGCATCGCCCCGCCGCCCACCCACTGTCCGATCGCATCGGCGGTTGAGGCCGCAACCCGGGCCAGCGCCATGCCCGATCGTTCCCCCTCGCCTTTGACGGCCAGATGCAGCGCGATGTGGGGGGCGACGAAGCCGGGCCGGGGCTCGGCCCGCTGGGCGGTCAGCGGCTCGAACCCCTGTTTCCAGGCCGGATCATCGGGTCGAGCCTCGCCCAGGACCGGGCGCAGCAGCATGTTTAGCCCGTCGAGCAGCGGCCGATGCGCGCGATACGAACGGTCGATGCTGATATGGGCGCCGGGGCCGCCCTCGGCGATGGCGCGCTCCTTCTCGGCCCGGATCACCGTCACGTCCCCCCCGCGGAAGCGATAGATCGATTGTTTGCCATCGCCCACGACAAACAGCCGGCCGGGCTGGCCGGCCAACAGGCGGGCGAGTTCGGCCTGGCGCGGGTTGCTGTCCTGATACTCATCGACCAGGACTGCCTGGGTCTCGGCCTGCCAATATGCGCGGGCCGCCGGTGAATTCTTGAGCAGGTTCAGGGCCATCTCCTCAAGATCGTCAAAGTCGAGCTGGGCGGCCCCGGCGCGCGCCCGGGCGTAGCGTTCGGCGGCGTCGGCAAACAGGCGCTGGATGGCAGGCAGCACACGCAGGGTTTGCAGGTCCTGCTCCCAGGCGGCGCCGTTGAGCAGCGGTTTGATGGCCTCGTCATACACGTCGCGCGCGGCGGCGATGAGCGGCTTTGGGTTATCGGCCCCCCACAGCGCGACCTTGCCCTTGCCCTTCTGCAGGTTTTTTGCGAGCGTTGGAAGTTCCTGGATGACGGCGGGCAAGTCGCCGGCCGCCCACGCCCGTTCGACCGCCTGCCACTGAAACACGGCAATGGGCAGAAAGGGCGCAAGGGTGTCCTCCTTGGTGAGGGCGGTCATGAACCCGGGGCCGTTGAGGATTTCGGCCAGCCCGCGCATCGCGTCGCGCACCCTGGGGTCCTCGATGAAGACGGCCAGGGCAGCCCGGGCGGCGCTGCGCCAAGTCTGCTCCAGCGCGGCCGGCGCGCGCGAAAGCGCGCGGGCCGCCTCGGTCCGCCGCCCCATCAGATGGGTCAGCAGCCCGGCCAGGCGATCGGTGCCAAGCGCATCGACGCAGGCCAGCAACGCCTCGTCCAGAGTGGCCTCATCGAGGGCTTCGGCGACGGAATCGGCCCGCAGCAACGCGCTGCGCGTCTCGTCCATCAGGCTGAAGCGCGGGTCAACCCCGGCTTCGGCGGGGTGCGAGCGGATGATGTCGCCGCACAGACTGTGAATCGTCCCGATCCGGGCCCCGTCCATCTGGCCGTAGATGACTTCCCAGCGCGCGCGTGTCGCGGCGGACAGATCGGATCCGCGCAGATACGCGCCGATGCGCTCGCGGATGCGATTGCGCATCTCGAGGGCCGCCTTGCGGGTGAAGGTGATGGCGATGACGGAGCGGACCGGGAGGCCCTCGTCGAGAAGCGATAGATAGCGGGCCACGAGGGTGCGGGTCTTGCCGGCGCCCGCGCCGGCGGTGACCACGATGTCGCGCCCGCGCGCTTCGATGGCCGGGCGCTGCTCAGGGCTGGGCTGGAGGAATTCGAGGATGGACATGCGGGTTCAGCGCGGGCGGTAATGCCAGCAGTACTGGGCGGCCGGGCAGTATTCGGGGCAGCCCCCGTGCGGAGGTCTGGGGGTGAAGGCGCCTGCGCGCGCGCCATCCACCGCGCGCCAGGCATGCCCGACCGCGACGTCGATCGCCCCGGCCGCGCCGTTCGCGTAGTCGCTCAATCGAAGCGCGGCGGCCCCGATGTCGCGCAACGACCAATACACACCCTCGTCCGGCAGCGGCAGACCGAAGGCATCCCGCACGGCCAGCGCATACAGGGCGACCTGCAGGCGGGTGCCCTCGACCTGGAGCTGATCGGGTCTGATCGACGCCGCGCCGCCGCTTTTGTAGTCCACCACCCGCAGATGGCCGGCCCCATTGCGGTCGATCCGGTCGATCCGGCCGATATAGCGGAAGCTGTCGTCGCCGCGCCGAACGACGACGGGCGTGTCGGCAAAATCGGCTTCGACCCGGATCGGCGCATGCTCGGTGGCGCGCAATGCGATCGCATTGGCGACGATGACTTCAACAGCGGCATCGCGATCGTGCGGCCACCAGCGATCGGGGCGGAAGCCCTGCGCCTCGGGCGCCAGGTCGAGCAGCTTGCCGGCCACCGTTCGAGCGCGGGCCTCAAACGCCGCATCGTCGGACGCGGGCGCCATGATCTCGCCGCCGAAAATATCGGCCAGGGCATCGTGGTAGATCGACCCCAGTTGCCGAACATCCGCCCGCGCGGCGGGTTCGGGCATGGGCTCGGCCCGCAGCAGTTTGCTGGCGAAGTAGAAAAACGGGCAGGTCAGATACGTCTCGAACTGCCCTGAACTCCAGCGATGGCCCGGGCCCAGGCGGCCCGCGAAGTGGAAGCCCCAGTCCTGCAGCGCGCCATCCACCGCGCCCGGGCTTGCGTCAATCCGCCGACGAAGAATGGCGGTTGCGGCGCGGGTCTGGGCTGCCAGCGCGGCCGCATCCGCCGGCAGGCCGGTTGCGAGCGGCGCCCCGGCCAGGCAGGCCTGCAGTTCAACCGCCGAGGCGGACTGTTCGGGCGAGGGCAGCCACAGGCTTGTCAGCCGGCGCGGCGCGCCATCGATCAGCCGCAGCGTCTCAACCCAGAAGGGCGAGGGTTCCCACACTGCGCCGCTGTCGGACAGCCGGGCGCGGGTCATCAGCAACCGTTGGGCCGGGCGGGTGATGGCATCGTAAAAGAACTCAACCTCGGCGCTCTCCAGCGCGCGCGGGAGGCGCCGCCCGGTCAGGGTCTCGATGCGCTCGAGATCGGCGTCGCGCATCAGCGCGTTTTCGCGCACGGATTGGGGGAACTCGCCCTCTCCCAGGCCCAGAATGGCGACGGCGTCAAGCGCGAGGCCGCGGGCCTGGCCGACGCTGGCGATGAGGACGGCCGGACCCTCAGGGGATTCCGGCGTGTAGCCCTGGGCGGCCAGCAGCCCATCCAGCTCTTCGGCAAACTCCGCAAACGTATGACGCTCTTCTGATTTCAGGGCGGCCTCGGCGGCGACCAGCGCGCGCAGCGCGCCCTTGAGCGCGCCCAGCGCGGCCAGGTCGCGCTGGACGAGTGCGGCGTTCCCGGCGCGGATGCGGCCGATGACCTGCAGGCCGGGTGTGGTTGGGCCGTGCCCGATCTGCGCCTCCGGGTCGTCGCCGACAAGATCCTCGACCCAGGCGCAGAAATCGCGCCAACTCGCCCGCGCGGGCGGCTCGATGGCCCGGGCGAAGGCCTCGAATTTGGCGAGAAGTGCCGCTGCGCCCGCCACGGCGGGCGCGGCCGTGTCTTCTGCCTCGTCGATCTCATCGCCGGGCGCCCGCGCGCGGGTTGCCAGGCCCGCGCGCCATGCGCTGAGGCCAATCGTGACGGCGGCGGCCCGCGAACGGGCATCGAGCGCGTCGGCGTCGGCGCTTGAAATCCCGCCTTCCACCACAGCCGACCAATCAAAATACGGCGAACGCCAGACCTCGACGACTTCGGTCCGTCGAAAGGCGCGCTCGCCGCCAGGGCCGGGTTGCGAGAGGGCCAGGAGCTGGCGCAACCCGACGATGGCCGGATTTGTGGCCAATGCTTCGGCGGCCGCCCAGCGCACGGGCAGGCCGAATTCGGCCGCGGTTTCAGCCAGCGCCTCGCGATACGCGTCTGGGCGGCGGGCGATGATTGCCATCCGGTCGAGCGAAATGCCATCGAGGACGGCCCGGGACTTCACCCAACGCAGCGCTTCGCGCGCCTCGCCGATGCGTTCGGGCGCCTCGATCCAGTCGACGGATCCCTCGGCGGCGATGCGGATGGCTTCACCCGAGAAAATGCGGGCGGCAAGGTGAGCCAGGCTGGGCGCCGCGCGCATCTGCGTGTTTGGGAGCGGTGTGGCCGGGATGCCAAGCCGCTGCGCGAGCACCCGCCGCAAGCGCTCCAGGCGCGGGTGTCCGCGCTCGCGGCCATCGGTTTCGCCCGTGACGGTGATGACACATTCGGGGACGCGCTGCGCCAGCGTCTCCAGCAGCGCGGTCTGGATCTCGCTCAGGCTGTCAAAGCCGTCCAGGGCGAGAAATGCCCAATCGGTTCCCACCCGCGGCGCTCGCGTGAGCAGCGCTTCGAGGGCCAGCCAGCCCAGACCCGCCCGATCCGCCCAGCCGCGCTCGCGGAGCGCGCGCTGGTAACGGTCATAGATCGCTGCGATGTCGGCCAGGCGCGGTTCATCGCCGGCGGCCCCGGCCAGCGCGGCCGGGTCGACCCGGCCGGCTTTGAGTTCGGCGATGCGCTCGGAGACGGTCTCGATGAAACCCGCGGTGCGGCGAATGCCGTCGTAGTGGTGGAGCGGTGTCGTATCAATCACGTCGCGGAGCAGGCGATACAGCACAGGCTCATCGGGCTCAACGACGCGTTCGCCGGCCTGGTCCAGACACAGCCGATAGAGATGATCGAAGAGCATGATCCGCGCGCCCAGCGCGCCGCCGAGGGCCGCCAGGCGCTTCCGAGCCGATTGCGCCTGAAGGGCGCTCGACACGCACACGATGCTGAGGCGCATCGACCTCGACGCGCGTTGCGCGCCGCGCAAAACGAAATC
>JAGOCU010000003.1:0-2866 GCA_017998555.1 Thermoflexales bacterium | reverse complement strand
TCAAGCACAACGGTCATAAACCGCACAAAAAAGTCGCCATGACTGACGAGCGCGACATGGTCATCGGTATTGCCGTGCCGCGCGATCAGGGTCTGCCACACCCGCGCCGCCCGGGCGAGGCGCTCCTGGCCGGTTTCCACCGGGCGATGATTCCACCAGCCTTCGTCGCCGATGGTGGCGGGCACGCTCAGGGTTGGGAAGCGTTCCTCAAACCAGGCCCGATTTTTGCCCGGCTGGCCGATTTTCTCGCCGTTGGCGCCGTCAAGATACAGGCCGCCGCACTCGTGCAGGTCCTCCCACAGCACCGGCGATAAGCCGATGGCCTGGCCAACGACCGATGCGGTGTGGGCGGCCCGGATCATCGGGCTGGCATACAGGTGGGTGATGTTGAAAGCGCGCGCATTGAACGGGTCCCAGCGCTGGCGCGGTTCGATGCTGCGGGTTTCGGCCAGGTGGGCGGCCAGCAACTGCGCCTGTTTGACGCCGGTGTCGGTCAGTTCCGGATCGTCGGTCATGTTCGCCCACGTGCCGGTCTGGTCGTGGAGCAGGTTATTGACCGACTGGGCGTGCCGGATGAAGTAGAGCTGCATGGGAGGTTTCCTTTCAATTGTCGCGATAGGCCAGGATTCCGGCCTCTTCCAACAACGCGTCGATGCGATCGGGGGACGCCGCGGTGGGCACATGCCGGGGGTAGCGCGGATGTTGTCGATCGTTGACCCACGGCGCGCGCCAGCCCGAAGTGCTGCGGATGAACTCGCGCGCGAAGGCATCGCCAATCGCCAGACAGCCGTCCAGGACGACATCGACATACGATTGGACAATCGGGTTGGCGGGGGTCGGGGCCTTCACGGTCAGGCACTCGTAGGCCCAGATGACCCCGGGCGTCAGGACGCCGCCGTCCACCAGTTCGACCGACGATCGATTGACCGAAATCCGATTGTGCGACTTCTCGCGCGCGTCAAACGAGGGCAGGTTCATCGCATCGACCTTGACGATGACGCCATTGCAGGACACGCCCGCGGTCCGTTGCACGGCGAGATAGGTGATGCGGTCCGCCGTCACGGGCGCAAACCAGCCGCGCCGCAGCCCGGCCAGCCGGGCCGGAGACGCGAGCGCTGTCGCGCTGGTCAACCCGCGGCTGCGGACGTTGATCAGGCTGCCATAGCCAAAGAGATAGGTTGTGCTCATCAAGTGGGCGGGAGGGTACGCGATTGAGTTCGTGGACTCCACGCGTACCGCGGATGGTTCATGGCTTCTGCGAAGTCGCTTAACAGACTCGTGAACTTGGCTATCGCGGGTACTACCCAGGGCCCTGGGCACTGCGCTTCGCCTCACATCGCTCCTGGGATGTCGCCGGATTTGCGACTTTGCAGAAGCCAGGACGGTCATTCTGTTGCGCCTTGACAGTTGCGGATGGGATGCTAACATCAATTTCCCAACCGATCGGCCCAAGGCGCATCCGACTGACTTGCGCGCACGGGATCGGGACAGGCTTAGGCATGAGAATTCAACGATTCCGAAAGGCGCCCGAACCGGTCAGCGTGCATTCCAGGGCCGAACTCCAGCGTCAGGCGACTCTGGAAGATGCGGCAGCGCGGGCTGCCCAGAATCCGCGCGCATTGTCGGGGGGTCAAGTCATCCAGTTGCAGCGCGCCATTGGAAACCGCGCGGTGAACCGGCTGATCGAGGGCGGCGTGACGCAGGGCGCGCTGATTCAGCGCAAACTCACCGTTGGCGCGGCCGATGATCCGTACGAGCGCGAGGCCGACCGGGTCGCGGCCCGGGTGTTGAGCGACCAAACTGGCGCGATTCGGCCCGGCCGGCCGGCGGATGATCTGAACCTGCTGGCCAAACCAACGGCCTCGTCGGGCGCCTTCGAGGTCGGCGATGATTTTCAGCAGCGCCTCGGTGTGAGCGGAAGCGGCCGGCCGCTGGCTTCCGATACCCGCGCGTACATGGAGGAGCGAATCGGCGCGGATTTCAGCCGGGTGCGTCTGCACACGGGCGCCGCGTCGGAACAGCTCAATCGTGAGGTCGACGCGCAAGCCTTCACCCACGGGCAGGACATCTATCTGGGCGAGCGCGCGCCTGATCTGGCGTCCGGGGCCGGCAAGCAACTGCTCGCCCACGAACTGACCCACACATTGCAGCAGGGCGGCGTGCAGCGCCTGCGGCGGCACCCAAGCGGCAGGGTGCTGACGCGCCTCAAAGAACAGAGAACCGAGATTGATCGCAAGATCCGAGCGGCCCGGGATGGGGACGCGGACTACATCGCGCCGGCGTCTGTGGACCAAAACAGTCTGGGTCTGCCTGCCTGGGAAGAAGTCGATGTCCGCGAAGATGTCGCCTCAATTCGGGCGGGCCGGGCCGAACTGTCAGCCGGGCCAGTTGGCGCGCAGCAAGCGGCGCCGCGACGGCAGCCCCAGAAGATATCGCCCGGGGCGGTCGGTCTTGCCGCGGCGGGGGCGATCCTGCGGCGGTCCTATAGCCGGGTCAGGAAGATCTCCCCGGGCACCGTCGTCATCCTCGGCAGCCAGCAGGCCTGCGCGAATCGCTTTGACGCGGCCTGCATCGCCGCCGGGGTTACCCGCCCGGACGGCACGCCCTGGCAGTCGGGCGATTGCGACAGGGACGATGCAGAAACGGCCGTGCAGACCCAGGGGTTCGTCTGGGATGGCGTGGTGTATGTCTGCGCCGAAAGCATGATTGTGCCAACGACCCAACACGAGATGTTGCACACAAATGCCGCTTCGGGCTTTCAGGCCAAGGTGGGCGGCGTCCTGAACGAGGGCATCAGCGAGTTGCTCACCCTCCAGTCGCTCCGGCAAGTCGGAATACGGATGCCCGGCGCAACAACGTACCCGCT
>JAGOCU010000108.1 GCA_017998555.1 Thermoflexales bacterium | reverse complement strand
GGCGAGGCCAAGCCCGATTGGTGGGCGGCCCAGGAAATCGCCAAACGGATGGGCGCGGGCTGGTCGTACGCCGATGCCAGTGCCGTGTTTGCGGATATGGCGGCGCATGTGGGCCCCTTCGTGGGCATGACCTATGCCGGATTGGCCAAAGTCGAAGCGCAGTGGCCACCAGTGGGCCGCGATGATCTTTACTACGGCGGCACGGTCTATGACAACAGCGGCGGCGTGGGTGCGCGCAGCAGCCGGGGTGATGCGCCTTCGGATGGTGCCGTCCCGGCCGAGCCGACGATGGAGGCCCTCACCCGACCCCAACCCGCGCTTTATCGCTCGGGTGAGCTTATCCGCCTCAGCGGCGTGATGGGAAAGCGGCTGGTCTGATTCGAATAGTGTCCGGCACCGCGGACGCCAAACTCGCAAACAATGCCCAACTTCCTTGAGATTCTCCTCAAAGCGGTCATGTTCCTGTTGCTGGCCCTGACCGGGTTCGCCTACATGACCTGGATCGAACGCCGGGTCATCGCCCGGATGCAGTCGCGCATCGGCCCGAATCGGGTCGGCCCGCAGGGTCTGCTGCAGCCAGTGGCTGAGGGCCTCAAGCTCATCTTCAAGGAGAGCATCACCCCCGCCCAGGCGGATCGGTTTGTGTATTTCCTGGCCCCGATGCTGGCGGTCATTCCGGCCATCGCGCTGTTTGCCGTGATCCCAATCTCCAGCAACGCGTTCTTCAACCTGGCGGGTGGATTGGACACCGCGGTCCTGTATGTGCTGGCCATGCTCGGGACGGCCGTGTATGGGATTGCCCTGGCCGGCTGGTCGAGCAACAACAAATACGCCTCCATCGGCGGGCTGCGAGCCGCCGCCCAGGTCATCTCGTACGAGCTGGCCCTAAGCCTGTCGTTGGTCGCCGTGGTGTTGATGGCCGGCAGCGCCAGCATGACCGTCATCATCGACAAGCAGTTGCCCGGAAACATCCTGGGCTGGTTCATCATCCGCCAGCCCGTGGCGGCAGCGATCTTCGCCATCACGGCCCTGGCCGAGCTCGCCCGCGCGCCATTCGACCTGGTCGAGGCCGAGCAGGAACTCACCGCTGGCTACATGACCGAGTATGGCGGGATGAAATTCGCCCTGTTCTTCATGAGCGAATACGTCAAGATGGTCGCCCTGAGCGCGCTCTTCACCGTCTTCTTTCTCGGTGGCTGGAGCGGGCCCTTCGTCGGCGACTCCTGGGTGCTCGGGCTGATCTACTTCTCGGTCAAGGTTCTGGCCTGCCTGCTGGTCATGGTCTGGGTGCGGGCGACCTTGCCGCGCTTCCGCTATGACAAACTGATGGCCTTTGGCTGGAAGAAGCTTCTCCCGATCGCGCTGGCCAACGTGGTGCTGACCGCGCTGCTCATCGTGCTGGGCGTGCCCGGCTACAAATAGGATCGAATCGCCGCATGAACCTGAAAAAGAGATTCCGAGCCATCACCCGCATCCCGCTGGGCTTCGCCACCGTGCTGAAGCAGATGTTCCAGAAGCCGGTGACGCTGCAATATCCTGAAGAGAAGCGCCCAATGACCTCGCGGTTTCGCGGGCGTCACAATCTCAAGCGATACGATGACGGTCTGGAGAAGTGCATCGGCTGCGCGCTGTGCGCGGCGGCCTGTCCCGCCGACGCGATCTGGGTCGAAGCCGCCGAGAACACCAACGAGGTGCGGTTCTCGCCGGGCGAGCGCTACGCCAAGACCTACGAGATCAATATGCTGCGCTGCATCTTCTGCGGCTATTGCGAAGATGCCTGCCCGACGAATGCGATTGTCCTGGAACCGATTGAGTTTCCGACCGGGTACACCCGCGAGAGCATGATCTACACCAAGACCCAATTGCTTGAATCGCCGCCCATCAATGTCGCCGCCACGCCACAGCACACTCCCGCCGGGAAATACGATCGGGCCATTCTTCCGTTCCCGCCGGTGGACAGCAGCGTTTAGGCCAACGCACGAGGAAAATCATGGGCTCTGAATTCATCGTCTTCCTGGCCGTGGCCATCGTCGCGATTGGCGCTGCCGCGGGCATGGCGCTCAGCCGCAATGCCCTCTACTCGGCCATGTTCCTGATCCTCAACTTCGCCTGCGTGGCGGTGCTGTATCTTCTGCTCAACGCGCCATTTCTGGCCGTCGCCCAGGTGACCGTCTATACCGGCGCGATCATGGTCTTGTTTGTCTTTGTCATCATGGTTCTGGGCGCGGAGAAACTGCCGGCCGGCGAAACCCGCAAGGAAATGTTCTGGCAGCGGCCGCTGGCGTTGGGTCTGGGCGTGCTGCTGCTCATCCAGGCCGCCTATGTGATCTTCACCCGGGTCATTTCATCGTCCGCGGCGAAGCTCATCGACTCGAGCCCGCTTGCGATTGGAAAAGCCCTGTTTGGTCCCTACCTCTTTCCGTTTGAGGTCGCTTCGATCCTGCTCCTGGCCGCGATGGTCGGGGCGGTGGTGCTGACCCGCAAGGAGTGATCGGCATGAACGAAACAACCCCCTACATCCTGCTCAGCGCGCTCCTGTTCTCGATCGGCGCGATCTCGGTTCTGACCCGCCGCAACGCCATCATGATCTTCATGTCGGTCGAGCTCATGCTCAATGCCGCCAACCTCGCCTTTGTGGCTTTTGCCAAACAGTGGGGCCAGCTCGATGGGCAGCTCTTTGTCTTCTTCGTCATGACGGTCGCAGCGGCTGAAGTCGCGGTCGGGCTGGCCCTGATCGTCGCGATCTTCCGGGCCAAGAAAGGCACCGACGTCGATGACCTCAGTGTGATGAAGAACTGATCCGGGCCCAACCGATGCAAACCCTAATTCTTCTTCCCATTCTGATTCCGCTGGCCGGGATGCTGGTCAACGCCGCCTTTGGCGGTCGCATCGGCGGCCGGGCGGCCGGCATCATCGCCACCGTGGCCGTCGCCGCATCATTCGCCATCTCCATAGTGCTGTTCGCTCAGGTGGCGGCCGCCCCGACCCGTGCGATCGGCGCCGAGTTTGGGCCCTGGATTCGCGTCGCCGAGTTGGATGTGCCTTATGGTTTTCGGGTGGACGCGCTGAGCGCGACGATGATGCTGATCATCACGGGCATTGGCGGGCTCATTCACCTCTATAGCATCGGCTACATGAAGGGGGATCCGCGCACCCCGCGATTCTTTGTCTACCTCAACCTCTTTGTCGCGTCCATGCTGACCCTGGTGATGGCCGACAGCTTCCTGTTGATGTTCGTCGGCTGGGAGCTGGTCGGGTTGTGCTCATATCTGTTGATCGGCTTCTGGTTCACTGACATCAAGAATGCCGAAGCGGGCCGCAAGGCGTTTGTCGTCAACCGTATCGGGGACGTGGCATTTGTGCTGGGCCTGTTGCTCATCTTTTTCACCTTTGGCTCGCTCAGCTATGGCGAGGTCTTCGAGAAGGCGGAGGCGTTGAAGGGCGCTGCGGCGGGCGTGCTGACCGTCATCACCCTGCTTCTCTTTGTTGGCGCGGCCGGCAAGAGCGCGCAGCTTCCGCTCTTTGTGTGGCTGCCCGATGCGATGGCGGGCCCGACCCCGGTCTCGGCGCTGATCCATGCCGCGACGATGGTCACCGCCGGCATTTACATGCTGATTCGCTCGAACGTTTTGCTCGAGCACTCGCCGATTGCGATGCAAGTCATTGCCATTGTCGGCGCGCTGACGGCATTTGTCGCGGGCTACGCGGCGCTTACCCAGTGGGACATCAAGAAGGTTCTGGCCTATTCGACCATCAGCCAGCTCGGCTTCATGGTCGCCGGGGTGGGGGTGGGGGCCTTTGTCGCCTCCCAATTTCACCTGCTCACACACGCTTTCTTCAAGGCGCTGCTCTTCCTGGCCGCCGGGAGCGTCATCCATGGCATGGAGCATCACGCGCATGAAACCGGCCATCACGGGGCCGATCCGCAGGACATGCGCAACATGGGCGGTCTGCGGGCGAAAATGCCGTTGACGACCATCACCTTCGTGCTGGGCGGCCTGGCATTGGCTGGCATTCCTCCGCTGGCCGGGTTCTGGTCGAAGGACGAGATCATCGCGGCCGCGGCGAAGGACTTCCCAATTGCCTTTGCGCTGCTGGGCGTGACGGCGGTCTTCACCGCCTTCTACGTTGGGCGGCAGATCTACCTGGTGTTCTTTGGCAAGGCCCGCAGCGCGGACGCTGAGCATGCTGTTGAGTCCGCCCCGACCATGACCATCCCCTTGATCGCCCTCGCTGTGTTTGCGGCGCTGGGTGGCCTGATCAATCTGCCAAAGGGCTTCCCGGGCGAGGCCTGGCTGGGGGACTGGCTTGCGCCTGTTGTGGGCAAGGAACCGCATGAGCCGCTCAATCTCGCCCTCGCGGGCGCCTTTGTCGCGCTCGCCATCGCCGCGATCGCCGGCGCGGTGGCGCTGTATCGGCGTTTCACCGCGGCCGACAGCGTCGACCCGCTGACACGGCTCGGGCCGCTCTACGCCGTCTCCTCGCGCAAGTGGTATCTCGATGAGATCTATCGGGCCGTCATCATCAAGCCCTTCTACATGGGGGCGAGCTTCCTTGCCCGCATCTTCGATCTGGGCGGCATCGATGGGATCGTCAACGGCGCGGGCAAGCTCGCGGCCGAGATGTCCGAGACGCTGCGCGAGCTTCAGACCGGGTTTGCCCGCACGTATGGGCTGGTCATGCTGATGGGCGCGGTGGCCATCCTCGTCTACTTCCTCGTCTCAGGCGCAGCGCGCTAAGCACACACAGCCATGATCCTAAGTCTCATCATCTTCCTGCCCTTGATCGGCGCGCTTGCGGTTGCGGTTCTGCCGCGTGAATCACCCGCCCGGCGCTGGGTGGCGGTCGGCGCGTCGCTGGCCACCCTTGCCGCGTCGCTTGTCATGTTCGTGGGCTTCAGCCCGGCCTTGCCTGGATTCCAGTTTGTTGAATCCTATCTCTGGATTCCCGCCTACAACATTGGCTACAAGCTGGGCGTGGATGGGATCAGCCTGTGGCTTATCCTCTTGACCAACCTGGTCTTTCCGCTAGCGATTGGGTATTCGTTTTCGACGATCAAGACCCGCGAACGCGAGTACTACAGCCTGTTCCTGCTGATGCAGACGGCCACGCTTGGCGTGTTTCTCTCGCTGGACTTGTTCCTCTTCTATGTTTTCTGGGAGTTCGCCCTTGTGCCGATGTACTTCATCATCGGGATCTGGGGCGGCGACCGGCGCATCTATGCCTCGCTGAAGTTCTTTGTTTACACGATGCTCGGCAGCGTGCTGATGCTGCTTGGCATTCTCTACATCGGATACACCGGCGGGACCTTCGACCTGGAAGCCTTGATGAAGGCGAATTTATGGGCGGCCAGCGCGCCGCTCTTTCTCGCCTTCGCGCTCGCCTTCGCAATCAAAGTCCCGCTCTGGCCATTTCATTCGTGGCTGCCGGATGCGCACGTTGAGGCCCCGACTGCCGGCTCAGTCGTCCTGGCTGCCATTCTGTTGAAGATGGGCACGTATGGCCTGTTGCGCTTCAATCTGGGCCTCTTTTCCGAGGCCAGCAAGCAGTTTGCGCCGCTGATGATGACTCTGGCCGTCATCGGGATCCTGTATGGCGCGGTGGTTGCGTTTGCTCAAAGCGACGCCAAGAAGCTCGTGGCGTACTCGTCGGTCAGTCATATGGGCTATATCGTGCTTGGCATTTTTGCGTTGAACGGCATGGGCGCGCAAGGCGCGCTCCTGCAGATGATCAACCACGGGTTGAGCACGGGCGGCCTCTTTCTTGTGATTGGTTTCATCTACGAGCGCCTGCACACCCGGGATATGGGCAAGATGGGCGGGCTGTGGGCGAAGATGCCGTTGTATGGCACGTTGGCGCTGCTGCTGGTGCTGAGTTCCGTCGGTTTGCCCGGGCTGAACGGCTTTGTCGGCGAATATGTCATTCTGCAGGGCGCTTTCCAGGCGAACCAGATCGCGACCGCGTTTGCCGCCGTTGGGATGGTCCTGAGCGCCGTGTATCTGCTGACCATGTTCCAGAAGATCTTTCTGGGCAAAGCAAGAGACGAGGCGGGCGAAGGCGCCAACGCAGCCGGGCACACCGATGCCGGCCACGCCGCAGTTGCCGGGCCGGGCGGCATATCGCTGGCCGATCTGAACTGGCGCGAGGTGTTGGCCGTGGCGCCGCTGATCGTGTTGTGCTTTGTCATCGGCTTGATGCCGACTCCCTTCTTCGATGTGATGAAAGCCTCAATCGGGCGCATCTTCGCCATGGCGGTCGCCGGCGTCGCGCCCTGATCGCAGATTGTTTGTGAAAGCGTCAGGCCCCGGCGAAGCCGGGGCCTGACGCTTTCACAAACTTGGAGCCTGACGGAATGTCCGAATTTGAAGTCACCTCGCTCAACCGGGTGAAGCGCCTGCCTGATCGCGGCCACTATGACCGAGACACGATCTATCCAATCGTGGATGCTGGCTTGATCTGCCACGTCGCGTTTGTCGTCGATGGCCGCCCGTTTGTCATCCCGACCCTGCACGCGCGTGACGGCGATACGCTGCTGCTGCACGGCGCGTCAACCAGCCGGATGTTGCGCCACATGGCCCAGGGCGGTGAGGTGTGCGTGACGATCACCCACGTGGACGGACTCGTTCTGGCCAAATCCGTGTTCAATCATTCGGTGAACTATCGCTCGGCGGTGCTGTTTGGGCGCGGGCGGCTGGTCGAGGACGAGGCTGGCAAAATGGCGGCCCTGGCGGCGTTCACGGAGAAGATCCTGCCCGGCCGCTGGGCCGACGCGCGGCTGCCCAATCCGATTGAGATGAAGGCGACCTCGGTGATCGCCGTCGATATCGAGTCTGCCTCGGCCAAGGTCCGCACCGGCGGCCCCCACGATGATGCCGAGGACGAGGACCTCCCCGTCTGGGCCGGCGTGCTGCCGATTTCCCAGGCCACCGGCGCGCCGATCCCGGCGGAGTACGGCCCGGCCGTCGACCTGCCGCGGTACTTGACGGGTCGTTGATAACGTTGATAACGTTGGTAACGTTGATAACGTTATCAACGTTATCAACATTACCAACGTTACCAACGAAGAATCACACCCATAGGTCCCCGCCGACGGTTCCATGCTCGTCCAATGCGCGGGCTGGATTCACCCGGCCGGACAGCAGCTCCTGCCATTGCACACCTTTGCGGCGCCACTCAGCGAGTTCCCCGCAGCCCGTCCCTTTCGGAAAGACCTTGGCCGGGTTGAACAACTCGCCC
>JAGOCU010000107.1:5425-7239 GCA_017998555.1 Thermoflexales bacterium | reverse complement strand
AACAGCGCCGATCTCAAGACCCTGGCCGACTTGTCCAGGCCCGGATTGAAAATCGTGCTGGCCGCCAAAGAAGTGCCGGTGGGCAATTACGCGGCGCAGGCGCTCGGCAAACTCGATGCATCCCTCGGCGCGGGATTCAGAGACAAGGTCCTGGCCAATGTCGTGTCCTACGAGAACGATGTCAAGCAAGTCGTGGCCAAGGTCCAGCTTGGCGAAGCCGATGCGGGGATCGTCTATACGTCCGATGCGGTGGCTGCCCCCGACCTTGGGAAGATTGAGATCCCGGTTGACAGCAACGTCCTGGCCCGCTATCCGCTTGCGCCGCTGGCCCAAAGCAAGAACCCCGAACTCGCCCGATCCTTTATCGCCGCAATCCTGTCTGCGGAGGGCCAGGGCATTCTGCAACGCTGGGGCTTCGGCCCCATTCGATAACCGGTGTCACCCCAGAATTCGGACAGACCCCGTAACGCGAAAACTGACCGGCCGGCGGAGTGGCTGTTCGCCGCGCCGGGCGCGTTGCTGGTGGGGTTGCTGGCCCTTCCGCTGCTCGCCCTGGTGATGCGCGCGGCCGGGAAGGATTTTCTGTCGGTCGCCCTGTCGGAGTCAGCGCTGTCGGCGCTCAAGCTGAGCCTCGTCACGAGCCTCATCAGCGTCATCATCTCGTTGCTGATCGGCACACCCCTGGCGTATGCGATGGCCCGCCGGCGCTACCCGGGCCGAGCCGCGCTGGAACTGCTGGTCGACCTGCCGGTGGTGCTGCCGCCATCCGTCGCCGGTCTGGCGCTATTGATCGCGTTCGGGCGCCAGGGCCTGTTTGGTGGCGTTCTTGCCGCGTTTGGCATCAGCCTGCCCTTCACCACGGCGGCGGTCATCATCGCCCAGACGTTTGTATCCGCGCCGCTGTATGTGCGCTCGGTTCGGATCGCGTTTGCGGGCGTCGACGGCCAACTCGAAGAAGCCGCCCGCGCGGAAGGCGCCAGCCAATGGCAGGTCTTCACCCGGGTGATGCTGCCGCTGTGCCGCAGCGCCATTCTGAGCGGCGCGATTCTGGCCTGGACGCGGGCTCTGGGCGAATTTGGCGCAACGATCCTGTTCGCGGGCAACCTGGAGGGTGTGTCCCAGACCATGCCCTTGGCCATCTACCTTGGCTTTGAGCGCAATTTGGACGTAGCCGTGGCGCTGTCGATCGTCCTGATTGCGGTGTCGCTCATCCTGCTCAGCGTGATGCGCAAACTCAACCGAGACCACGAACGCTGAAAAAACAGATGTTCCGAGGTCATATCCCCCAGCTCCGCTGGGGGATATGACCTCGGAACATCTAGATGCCCCCAACGGGATTCGAACCCGTGTTTTGGCCTTGAAAGGGCCGCGTCCTAGTCCACTAGACGATGGGGGCATGGCGCCGCATCCCTGCGCGCGCGAACGAAAATTCTACCATGCGGCGTTGCGCCGGTTATAATCTTTCGCCGCCCCTGAGCGAGCATCTACACGCAGTCCGAGGAGAACGCCTTCTTGTTTCGAGCCAAACGCACCCGATTCGCCGTCACCGCGGTCGCCCTGTTCGGGCTGGCCGCGTGCAACCCTGCGCCGGCCGCCACCCCGACCGTCTTCCAGCCGCGGGTTACGATTTACGCGCCAGTTGAGCCAACCCCGACCCCCGCGCCGCCAACGCGCCCGCCCGCCACGGCCGCGCCGGTCGCCACAGTCCTGCTCCCGCCCACCGTGGCGCCTGTCGACGGTACGATCAACCCGTTCACCGGCATCAAGGCCAAGGATGCGGCAACCCTTGCTCAACGCCCGATGCTGGTCAAGGT
>JAGOCU010000107.1:0-5325 GCA_017998555.1 Thermoflexales bacterium | reverse complement strand
GGCGGGCAACCCCATACCGATCAGGCGACCGGCAAGACCCTCAGCGCCGCCAATGTCCTGATCGTCTACGCCAATCACATCAATACGCTGATCGTCGAGGATGCCACGGGCGCGAAGTCCATCCAGGTGCAGTTGTGGGACCGCGGTCCGCTCAAACTCCTGCGGGATGGAAAGCTGCAGAACGGGGCCTGGCTGCGCCCGACGCCCAACGGAGTCTTCGACCTGGTGTCCGACGAGAAGCCCCTGCCGCTGAAACCAGGCAATACGTGGATTGAACTCGTGCCGTTGGATATGCAGGTGGACGCCAAGCCGTAGAAGTCATCCCGATTTTGAGGACGGTGATCGCGCCGGATACTCCCACGGTCGCTTCCAGCGCCATGTCCCGAAACGACAATCCCCGGCTTTGCCGGGGATTGTCGTTTCGGGACACAACAGCGGGGTTACGGAATCGCCAGCGTCCAGCCGGAAGCGATAAAGCTCGACGACAGGCGATTGGCCAGCTTGATGGCCTGAACCGTGGTCCCAAAGCGGATGGCGATGCGGTACAGGGTGTCGCCCGGTTGGACGACATAGACACGCCCGCCGCCACCGACGCCGCACGCGTAAATGGACAGGCGCCGGCCGGTGTAAATCAGGGCCGTGTTCGAAATCCCATTCAGGCGGGCAATTGACGCCACAGTGGTGCCATATCGCAACGCGATCCGAAACAGGTTATCGCCACGCTGCACGACATAGGTCGTATTTCTGCACCCGCCGCCGCCATAGACGTAGCCTGGATCCGGGGCTGGAGCGGGCGCGGCCGGGACGGGAGCCGGCACAGCAGTCGGCAGCGGAGTCGGCGCGACGGTTGGGATGGCCGTTGGCGCGGGCGCCGGGGGCGGCACCGGGGTAGCCGTTGGCAGCACCTCAAGCGGCACGACCGGGCGCAGTGTGGCGGCGGCCTGGGGCAACACGCCCGAGCCTGACGAGACCGGCGTGGGGATGCCCGCGCTGGCGGACGGTATGCACGCGGTCAGAGTGACAGCGGCAAGGATGAGAGCGGCCACCCGCTGAAGCGGGCTGCCATGCGAGGTTGTCATGCGTTACTCCTGTGTCGAATACAATGATAGCCCAGTTTCACAGAGCCGCCATGATGGAAGAACAAGAACAGCCAAAACGAATCATCCTCAGTTGGAGCGACGTCGACGCGTTGATCGATCAGTTGCTGCCACAGATCCGGGGCGCCTTTGACGCGCTGGTGCTCGTCACCCGCGGCGGCATCGTGCCCGGCGGCATGCTGGCCGAAGCGCTCGACATCAAACACATCCTGACTGCCGCGGTCGAATTCCCGGCCGGCAACGCGCCGAGACTGCTTGCCTGGCCCACGTTCCTGCAGTTCCCCGACGAGGCGCTTGTGCGTGGCCGGCGTGTTCTCATTGTCGACGACGTATGGACGCACGGCCGGCACATTATGACCGTGCGCGGCCGGCTCGAGGCGTTTAGCGCCCGGCCAGAGATGGCCGTTCTGCACTACAAACCCTCGGCCTCGCTGTTCCCAAACCACCGGCCGACCTATCACGCCGCGCTTACGGATGCCTTTGTCGTATACCCGTGGGAGGTCGACCGGAAGCCCAGGGGCGTGAGAATGCTTGCGCCGGAAGGTTGATGTGACCGTTGGTTCGGATATCTGCCCGTTATGCGGGCGGCGCGCGCTTGCGGATTATGACGATGAAGGCATCGTCTGCGGCGCATGCGACAGCGCCTTCAGCCTGGATCGCGCGACGGGCCGCTGTCGATATACGCGGGTCTCGGCGGCCTATCAGCCGCTCGAATCGCGGCTCACCCGTTCCTGGCTGAGCCGCGCCGAAGTTCTGGAGCTTGGGCGGACCCTGACGCTTGGCCGAGCGCGCTGGCTGGTGATGCTCTCCGCCGGCGCCATCGTCACCATCGCACTTTTCACCTGCGCGCTGGGGGGCGCGTTTGCGCTGGCGCCGGGGATCCGGGACAGCCAGGCGCGTATCGCCCTGGCCAATGCGGGCATTACGAGCACACTGACCGTGTCTCCAACCTTTGCGGCCTCAGCCACCTTCGCTCCGGCGCCCAGCGCCACGGGGGCCCAAGGCACGCCGACGCGCAGCCCGTCCCCGACCGCGCCTGGCCCGCTCAATTCGCCCCTGCCAACGCCCAGCCGCGCAAGCGACGCGGCCAATCCGACGGCGACCCGCCCGCAGGCGCCAACCGGAACACCCAGCCGGCCGGCAGCGCCCCCCACCCAGAGCCCAACGGAAGCCCTCCCAACAATCATCCTGCCGCCGACGTTCACCCCGGTCGTGGCCCTGCCGCTGCCATCCGAGACACTTACCCCGACTGTCGAGGCGATCGTGTCCACCCCGACCGTCACGGTTTCGGTCGGGGTCGTGACCACCACCGCCACGCCGGATCCGAACACCCAGGCCACGGAGACGCCGACGCCCTCGCCCACGCCCAGCGCCACCCCCACCTCAACACCCGCGGGAACACCGTCGACCGCGACACCCGTCGCGTCAGCCACGTCATCGATTCCCAGGTCAACCCAATATGGGGTGGTGGTGATTATTGCTGTCAATTACCAGGGGACGGACGCCGTGAACGAAGCCGACGAGTTTGTTGAAGTGCAGAACAAGGGCGGGAGCAACGTACAGTTGCAAGGGTGGACGATCCGCCGACAGTCGAACGGGACATATGTCTCCATGCCCGCCCTGACCCTTCTAGCCAGTCAGACCTGCCGGATCTATAGCGCAAATCCGCTGGCCTTCGCGGATTGCGGAGCAAACGCGTTTGGAAGCACGAATCTTTGGAACAACACGGCCGACACCCTGTTGCTCCTGGATTCGTCATTCCGGCTGGTCAACGAGTACTCGTATCCACAGTAACGCGAAACCGTCAAGTGACATCCGTCACGGTCGATACGGTACCAGCCACTTGACATTATTACCATAACCACTAAGATTCTTTTGGGATTGCGAAACGATCGCATCTCAATTCTCAGGTGCGCCAGGTCCGCCTCGGGTCGTCAGGTCGTGTTTCGCGTCAAGAGCGCGGGGCGGACTCATCCGATTCTTAGCCAACGCGCCTAAAGTGAAGGGTCTGATGGTCATCAAGAAAGCTGCTCCAAAGGCGGCACCCAGGAAGTCAACGACACCTCCGCCACGCGCCGCAGCGAAGGCCTCTTCCGCCACCGTCGAACATACGCCGCCCAAAGCGCCAACTGCGGTCAAAAAGACCACTCGGGCGGCCAGGGTCGAGAAGGCGTCAGCGCCCGCAGCGAGCGCGACCGTTGCGCCTGTTGCGCCGCCCAAGCCCGCGCCTGCGGTCACGGAGATCATCCAGCCGGTCGTGCGCGAGAAGGCCGTCAAGGTGCCCAAGGAAAATGGCCGCCCGGTCGTCGTGCCGCTCTCGCCGCTTGCCCAATTGAAGGCGCGCGCGGCCAAAGTCAAGGCCGAGAACACTGACACGGTGCGCACCACGCACAGCAGCACGACGATCGAAGAGAACGTGGTGGAGGAGCTGTCGATTGAGGAACAGCTCATCAACCTGGGCCGTGACCGTGGCTATGTCACCTACGATGACATTCTGGGGCTCTTCCCCGACGCCGAGAAGAACGCCGACCAGCTCGAAGAGCTGCTGACTTCGCTGAACGACGCGACGATCCAGGTCGTGCCGAGCGAGGAAGAAGCCGCCGATCAGTTCTCGCCGGACGACGACGACGAGGACGACGACGAGTGGAACGAACGCAACAACGATAATCTGCTCGAGGCCATCGAGGCCGATGACACGGTCGGCCTGTATCTCAAGGAGATCGGGCGCGTGCCGCTGTTGACGGCGCCGCAGGAAGTTGACCTCGCCCAGCGCATGGAGCGCGGGCGCGCCTCGCGCGAGGCGATCACCCTGGACCCCAAGGTGACGCCGCCTTTCCGCGAGAAGCACGAAGAGCTGGTTGAGGACGGGATGCTCGCCCGCGAGCATCTGATCAACGCCAACTCGCGCCTCGTCATCAGCGTGGCCAAGAAGTACATCGGCCGCGGTGTGCCGTTCCTGGACCTGATCCAGGAAGGGAACATTGGACTGATAAGAGCTGCCAAGAAGTTCGATTGGCGGCGCGGCCACAAGTTCAGCACCTACGCGACGTGGTGGATTCGCCAGGCCGTCACCCGGGCCATCGCCGACCAGGGCCGCACGATCCGCGTGCCGGTGCACATGGGCGACCAGATCAACCGTCTGCTCCGGGCCAGCCATCAACTCACTCAGGAATTGGGGCGCGATCCGACTGTGGCCGAACTGGCCGAGGCCCTGCTCGTCACGGTCCGCAAGGCCGAGCAGATGATCCAGGTCGCGCGCCGGCCGATCAGCCTGGAAACGCCGACCGACGACGAAGAAGAGAGCGTGCTGGGCGATTTCATCCCGGACGAGGACAGCCCGGCGCCGACCGAACTGGTCACCAGCCAGGTCCTGCGCGAGCAGATGTCCGACATTCTGGGCACCCTGCCCCCGCGCGAGGTGCGCATTCTGCAGTTGCGCTATGGGCTGCTCGATGGCGAGACCTACACACTCGAAGAGGTGGGCCGCAAACTGGGCGTCACCCGCGAGCGGGTGCGTCAGATCGAGGCCCAGGCCCTGTCGCGGCTGCGCCACCCGGCCCATGCCCGCCGCTTGCGCGATTTTTTGAAAGAATAAGGGATACCCCAAAAGCAGAATCCCCCGCCCCGGCGTACGCCGGGGCGGGGGATTCTGCTTTCGGTCATAAATACTTTTCGACCGCCCAGCCGCCCTCGCGGATGATGGGAAGCTCAAGCGCATTCTCATCGGGCCGGAACGACAGCTTGTTCTCGCCGTCCAGCGCATCGATGACATCGCCCATCCAGTCGGCCAGCGCAATGGGCATGTTCAAGGCCCGGGCGATTTCCAGCGGCCCGATGTCATCCAGCGCAACGCCCTGCGGGTGATCGAAGGTGATCCGGGGCAGCACCAGCACGGGGTTCTTCATCCTGGCGGCCGGTCCGTTCCCTGCGCGGGCGGCGCGCACCTGGCGGATGATGTCCTCACCCATGAGCAGCCCGGCGACCGTAATGCCGTCGCCCAGCTTTTCGTTCAGGATGGGCAAGGTGGCAACCGGAACGCCGGTGGCGCGGCTGAGCTCGGCCCCCGCGCGGGCCAGTGTTGGCGCAAAGAGCGTTGCGGTCGCCAGGATGGCGCCGTCATAAGCGCGCGACGCGTTTGACGCCGCGAAGGCGGGAAGTTCCTTGCGCTTCACCCGCGCCCACTCGTTGAGGAACTCGCGGACCATGCCCAGGCCGTTCTCGCGCAGGG
>JAGOCU010000106.1:4598-7242 GCA_017998555.1 Thermoflexales bacterium | reverse complement strand
AGACGCGCCGCCGCGGCATACTGGCGCGGCAGCCACTCGAGCGCCGGGTCCTCGGGCGGAGCCCAACGGAACCAACCGGTCTGCGAGATCACCCCGCCCACCCGCTCCGGATAGCGCAGGGCCAGATACGCGGCCGCCAGCCCGCCATAGCTGCATCCAACCGCAATCGTGTCGGCGGCCCGGTCCGACACGGGCAACGCCGTCCACGCCCAGGGCAGCAGCCCATTGGCCACCCAGGCGGCGAACTCGGGGTTGCACGGCAGATCGACATCCCGCTGGGGGGTGTCGACAAACAGGGCCATCACCGGCGGAATATCAGCCGCCGCGATCAGCGTGTCGAGGATGCGCGGGAGATGCAGCAGATCCTTGTATTGCCGGCCGTCAAAAACGACCAGGACCGGGTGCGGCTCGGGTGAGGGCAGGGCCGGCGTGTATGACCACACCCGCCGGCCCGGTGTCGGATGGTGGAGGGCGATCCGCCCGCGCAGCGCTTCCTCCACGGGCGGAACGGGTTCGGGCGCGTCGGGCAGGCGCAGGGCCGAGAACACAAAATCGTTGCCGGTCTCGCTGAGAAAGGCGATCGAGCGGTGCGGATTGAGCGGGTCGAGCTGGTATGGCCCCGCGGCATGCGGGTCCGGATCAGCGCTGGGCGAGAACTGGTAGGTCGTGATCGCGTCGGAGGGATACGGGCGCTCGAGATGCCACACGTCGCTGCCAGGCAGACGGGCCATGAAATGCTCGCGCAGGCCATCCGCTCCCCAATCCTGAATGACGGCGACGCTGCGGGCCGCGCCGTCGTGGCGCCACACAAAGGTCACCTGACAGGTGTCGACTGCCGTGCGCCGGACCAGCGGCGCGCCGCTCGCCTCGACCACCCGCCAGAAGCGTTCCTCGGCCCCCGGCTGTCCGGCCCTGAGCTCAGTCTCGAGTTGGCGCAATCGCGGATGCATGCGTCTCTCCTTCTGCGGGTTCCCCGCCGGCTGGCGCCGGCGGGTGAATGGTCGCGCGCGTCACCAGCGCCTGCAGGACCGTCAGCAGGTCGCGCAGGCCGGCCTGGGGCGGGTCATGGGCCCATAGCACGATCGAAAACGAGCGCCGGTCGCGCGACAGTGTGATCGTCGTCGAGGTCTCATCGGGAATGAAGCTCTTGCGTTCCGCGATGCGGGTCGCGAGCAGATCGATGTCGATCAGCCGCTGAAACAGCCCGCGCCGCTCGCTGGGATCCAGGGCCAGGGTGAAGCGCCGCTCGATCCGTCCGCCCGGCCCGACTGCGCGGACGGTCGCCTCGCCCGCGCCCGGCAGGCGGATCGCCCATCCGCCCCACAGCGGGTGGATGGACTCGGCCAGAAGCGTCGCCGTCGGCCACGTCTCTTCGGGTCCAAGGAACAGGCGGGTGAGATTGGGTTCAGTCATACGCAGCCTGCGCTTCGCGATTCAGTATAGCGAAATCGCGTGTTGTCGGCTTGGTCACAGACCCGCGCGAGCCTAATACCTTCTCCCGGCGGGAGAAGGTCATGGGCTCGCGCCAATTGCACGCTCTGCCCACGGCTGAAAGAGGCGGATTTCGCCCCGCCTGTATCTCCAGACGAAAACCAGTGTTATTCTCTCCCAGTATGTTCCCAAACAGAGTTGTTATCACCGGCGTCGGGGCCGTGAGCCCGCTTGGCAACAGCGCCCCCGCCACCTGGCAGAGCCTGATCGCCGGACGCTCGGGCGTTGGCCCGATCACCCAGTTCGATTCGTCCGACATGGACACCCATTTCGCCGCGGAAGTGAAGGGGTTTGAGGCGAGCGCGCACTTCGGGGCCAAGGAGTCGCGCCGCCTCGATCGCTGCGTCCAGTTTGCCCTCGTCGCGACCAAGGAAGCCCTGGCCGACTCGGGGCTGGCCATCACCGACGCGAACGCCGACGAAACGGCCGTCATCTACGGCAGCGGCATCGGCGGCATCACGACCCTGCTGGCCGAGAACATGGTGCTCGAGAAGAAGGGCCCGCGCCGGGTCAGCCCGTTTGCGGTGCCAATGATGCTCCCCGACACGGCCACCGGCCAGATCGCCATTCACTTCGGCATCCGCGGCCCGAACATCTGCACGGTCACCGCCTGCGCCAGCTCGAACAACGCGATCGGCGAGGCCTTCGAGATGATCCGGGCCGGACGGGTGACGGCGGCCGTGGCGGGCGGCTGCGAGTCGCCGATCACCCGCTTCACCGTGGCCGCCTTCCACAACATGGGCGCCACCTCCACCCGCAACGACAATCCGGCCGGGGCCAGCCGCCCCTTCGACAAGAACCGGGATGGCTTTGTCTCGGGCGAGGGCGCGGCCACCCTGATCCTCGAATCGCTCGATAGCGCCCGGGCGCGCGGCGCGCGGATCTATGCCGAGATCGTCGGCTATGGCGCGACCTGCGACGCCCACCACATCACCGCCCCGAACATGACCGGCCCGGCCATGGCCATGCGGGCCGCCCTGCGCCAGTCCGGCCTGGCCCCCAACCGGATCGACTACATCAACGCTCACGGCACCAGCACCCAGATCAACGACGCGAACGAGACGGCGGCCATCAAGGCCGTCTTCGGCGAGGTCGCCTACGATCTGCGGATCTCCTCCACCAAGTCCATGA
This sequence comes from Thermoflexales bacterium, assembly GCA_017998555.1. Taxonomy (GTDB): domain Bacteria; phylum Chloroflexota; class Anaerolineae; order J036; family Brachytrichaceae; genus Brachythrix. The sequence goes on along the minus strand of JAGOCU010000106.1, from coordinate 4,620 downwards.
CCGGCCACCTGCTCGGCGGGGC
>JAGOCU010000106.1:0-4498 GCA_017998555.1 Thermoflexales bacterium | reverse complement strand
GGGATCGGCCAGCGGCACGTGGCAAACGACAAGGAGACCACGGCGGCGCTCTCGACCAACGCCGCGATCGAGGCCCTGGACATGGCCGGCGTGACGGCCGCGCAGCTCGATCTCGTTATCGTCGCGACCATCACCCCCGACTTCATGTTCCCGTCCACGGCCGCCCTGGTGCAGGACGCCCTGGGCGCCGACAACGCCGGCGCCTACGACCTGAGCGCCGCCTGCGCCGGCTTCTTGTATGGCCTGGCCCAGGCCGCCGACTCCATCCGGGCCGGCACCATCTCGACCGCCCTCGTCATCGGCGCGGAGCGCCTGTCGAGCATCGTGGATTGGAAGGATCGCAATACCTGTGTGCTGTTTGGCGATGGCGCGGGGGCGGTGGTGCTCAAGGCCAGCAACCAGCCCGGCGGCGTGCTGTCGACCCTGCTGCGGGCCGACGGCTCGGGCGGCCCGGCCTTGTATCTGCGCCAAAAGGACAACGAGGTGCTGCACATGAACGGGCGCGAAGTCTTCCGCTTCGCCACCCGGGTCATCGACAAGAGCGCCCGCGAGGTCATGCGCCGGGCGGGCTGGACGGCCGAGGAGGTCGACGTCTTTGTCCCCCACCAGGCCAACTTGCGCATCATCGAAGCGGCCTCCAAGTCGCTGGCCATCCCGATGGACAAGTTCTTTGTCAATATCGAAAGCTACGGCAACACCAGCGCCGCATCCATTCCCATTGCGTTGTGCGAAGCGGCCGCGTCGGGGCGGCTCAAGCCCAACGACCGGGTGGTGATGGTGGGCTTCGGCGGCGGGCTGACCTGGGCGGCGGCGGCCGTGCAGTGGCAGGTGACGGCCAAGCCGCCCAGCCGCGGCCAGCGTGTGCTGAGCCGGGTGGGCTATGGCGCCGCGGCGGTTCGCTCGCGCGCCCGGCGCATCTTCCGCCGGATTGAAGATGGGCTGATGGACGGAAACGGCAAACCGGCATCCAGGAAATGAACGCCATCCTCGCCCTGCAGTCCTCCGGCGCAACGCTGGCGACGGCGGGCGGGAAGGGCGCAAATCTGGCCGCCCTGGCCCGGGCCGAGTTCGATGCGCCGCCCGGCTTCATTCTGACGACCGAGGCGTATCGCGCTTTTGTTGTGCGCAACGAGGTTGGCTCATTCATCGCGTCGATCACGGACAGCCTCGACCAGGGCGATCCGATCGCGCTTGAAGCCGCCTCGGCCCGCATCCGGGCCCGCTTTACAGCCGGGGTGATGCCGGAGACGATCGGGGAGGACATCGAGACGGCCCTGGCCCGTCTGGGTCCGGGCGTCCGGGTGGCGGTCCGCTCTTCGGCCACCGCCGAAGACCTGCCCGGTCTGTCCTTTGCAGGCCAGCAGGACACCTTTCTCAACGTGCTGGGCGCGGCGAATGTGCGCGCGGCCGTGGTTCAGTGCTGGTCGAGCCTGTGGACGGCCCGGGCGATGGGCTACCGCGCCCGCAACCGAATCGAACCCTCTGGGATCGCCCTGGCCGTCGTCGTGCAGGTCATGGTCGACGCCGACGCCTCAGGGGTGATGTTCACCGCCAACCCGCTCAGCGGGCATCGCGGCGAGTGCGTCATCGACGCCACCTTTGGGCTGGGCGAGGCGCTTGTCGCCGGGCTGGTCACTCCCGACCACATCGTCGTTGAGCGCCGCACCGGCAGGATCCTCACCCACAAACGGGGGACCAAGGCCCTTGCCATCCGCCCGCAGCCCGGCGGCGGCACGGTCCAGACAGCCGAGCCTGGCGCGGCGGAGCAAGCGGCATTGAGCGATGCTGACATCGCGGCCCTGGTCGCGATTGGCGAGCGGGCCGAGGCCCTTTTTGGCGGGCCGCAGGATCTCGAGTGGGCCCGAGCCGGCGGCCGGATGCAGGTGCTGCAGTCCAGGCCGATCACCACCCTGTATCCGCTGCCTGAGCCGCGCCTGGCCGATGACGGCGGGCCGCGGGTCTATCTCAGCTTCAACGCCGTGCAGGGCATCGCCGCGCCGTTTTCCCCCATGGGCGCGAGCGTCATCGAGACGATTCTGGAGGGCGTGCTCAGCGGGGTGGGTGTTACGGCCAGCCCGCGCACACTGCTGCCCTGGGCGGCCGGCCGGCTGTATATCGACATGAGCTCCCTCGTCCGCGATTCGCTGCTGCGCCGGGTGGCGCTCGTCATCATGGCCCGGGCCGACCCGGCTGCCCGCACGGTGACGCTGCGGATGCAGCGCGAGGGGCGCCTGCCCAAACAGCGGGTCATGACCCCGGGGCGGATCGCCGGGCGCGTGCTCATGGCGCTGCGCTTTCTGCCGAGCATCGCCCACCTCATGCGCCACCCCGAGACCGAGATGACGACCCGCCTGGCCCGGACCGAGGCGGTGGTGGGGGCCGCCCAGCGCGCGGCTGAAACGGCCGGCAGTCTCGCCGTGTTGCTGGCCGCGTTGCGCGCCCACCTCAGCGGATTGCTGACCACCCTCGCCCTGGAGCTCGCGGCGCCGGTTGCGGCCGGGTTCGCCCTGCTGAGCGTGATGGATCGCTGGCTCCACGCCTGGCTGAAGGAATCCGGAGCGCCCTCCCTGCGGCTGATGCGCGGCGTGCGCAACACAACGACCGACATGAACCTGCGCCTGTGGGAGGCCGCCCAGCAGATCCGGGCAAACCCGGCGGCGCGGGGCGAGGCCCTGGCCGGTTTTCTGGTCCGCTACGGCGCGCGCGGCGCGGGCGAGCTCGACATCGCCGCCCCGCGCTGGCGCGACGATCCGGCCGCGCTGAATCAAACGCTCGAAAGCTATCTCCAAGTCGGCGATCCCGCAGCCGCTCCGGATGCGGTGTTCGCCCGGAGCGAACGCGAGTCGGCTGCGCTCGCCGACACGCTGATCGCAAAAGCGCGGGCCAGCCATCCGCTCCTGGGCGGGATACGCGCGCGCCTGTTGCGCTTCGCCCTCGGCCGGGCGCGGCTGTTCACCGCCCACCGCGAGACGCCCAAACAGCGCATGATCGACGTCATCGGCGCGTTTCGGCGGGCGCTCATGCGCCAGGGCGAGGCGCTTGTCGCGGGCGGACTTCTTTCGCGGGCCGACGACGTTTTTTGGCTGCCCCTTGCGGCGCTGGACACGCTTGCCGCGGGCGGGACGATCGACCTGAAGGCCGTGGCGGCTGAGGCGCGCGCGGCCTATGCGGCCCAATCCGCCTGGCCGCGCTTCCCGCGGGTGATGCTCAGCACCGGCGAAGCGTTTTACGGCTCGGTCGATGTGGCCAGTGACAATCCCAATGTTCTGCTCGGGGACGGCGTGTCGCCGGGCGTGGCCGAGGGGCTGGCCCGGGTCATCGCCGACCCGCGGACCGAGCGGCTCGAACCGGGCGAGATCCTGGTCTGCATCGGCACCGACCCGGGCTGGACGCCCTTGTTTCTGGCCGCAGGCGGCCTGGTGACCGAGGTCGGCGGGATGATCACCCATGGCAGCGTGGTCGCCCGCGAGTATGGCATCCCGGCGGTGGTCGGGGTCGAGGCCGCGACCACCCGGATCAAGACCGGCCAGCGCATCCGGATCGACGGGGCGAGCGGGCGGGTGACTCTTTTCTGACCACCCCGCACCAAATGGGTTTTTGGAAACGACATTCCCCCGCCCCGGCGTACGCCGGGGCGGGGGAATGTCGTTTCCAAAAATCACAGGGCAACCAGCACGATCGCAATCACCGCGATGACAATCCCGACGACTTGCGGGCGGCGCAGCCGCTCATGCAGGATCGTCAAGGCGAGGGCGATGGTCGAGACCGGGTAGAGCGAGGACAGCACGGCCGCCACGTCGATCCGCCCGGCCCGGGCGGCGAATGTGTAGAGCGCATTCCCCAGCGCATCCATGACCCCGGCCCCGAGCATCTCGGCCCAGGCCCGCCGATCGCGCGGGAGGCCGGCCCGGGTGATCAGGGCGGCCGTCCAGGACAGCAGGGACGATGTCCCGCGAGCGGCGGCCAGCGCCCACAGGGCCACGGCCCCATTGGCCCGGGTGATGAGGATCAGGAACGCCCCAAAGCCGATCCCGCTGATCAGAGCCAGGCCCAGCCCGGCCGGGCGGCCAGCCGCACGTGGCGCGCTCGAGATCAGGGCGATGGCGACCAGGGCCAGGCCAAAGCCAGCCAGGGTGAGCGCGGCCGGCGCGCCGAGGACGAGCGCGCCATACACAGCCGGGATGCCGGCCGACAGCACCGCCGTGATGGGCGCGACGATGCCCATCTGCCCGATGGCGAGGGCCCGATACAGGCTCGCGATGCCGATCACGCCGCACAAGCCCGCGGCGGCCCCCCAGCCCAGATCGGCCAGGGCGGGCGCGGGCTGACCGGCGGCCAGGGCGAGAACAACGATTAAGGTCAACCCAGAGGTCTGGGCGACGGCGGTGACGACCCAGGCATTGGCCCGCCGCGAAGCGAGCCCGCCAAAGAAGTCGCCGGTGCCCCAGGCCAGCGCGGAGAGCAGGCCCAGGACGATGCTGAGGGTCGGGTTGGGCAT
>JAGOCU010000105.1 GCA_017998555.1 Thermoflexales bacterium | reverse complement strand
ACGGGTTGATCTACCGCCAGACCAACGTGACGTTTCGGGGCCGGCCCTATCACGCCCGGGCCTTCACCGGACGGCTGGTCGAGGGCGTGCTGGTCTTTGACAAACTCGGCCCGGAGGCACCCGAGCATATCGGGGTGAGCGGCGGGCCGGGTGTGCTGTTCTTCATCGCCCGGATCGTCGACGAGGCGATGAAGCGCTACAGCGAGCCGGATTGCGTGCGCTTGATTGGCGATGGCCAGCGCACCCGCACCACGGTCTTGTATCGCGGCGGGACCGCCGTGCGGACGTTGACGGCCAACGGGGTGCGGCTGTCCAACGATCCAAGCCGGCGGGTGGCCGACGACCCACGCGGGCTCGTAGGGGATCCGCATGAGACACGCGTGGACACGCTGGTCTTCAGGCATGGCCAGACACCCTAAGGGTTGGCCCATTTACGCTTTGGCCGGTCGCATTGCCACGCGGGCCAACCCTTAGGGTGTCTTATTTACGTAGTGCAATGGCTTCACGCACGCGGGCGATGGCGCGCGCGAGCTTGGGCGGATCGGCGAGCTGGTGTTCCCACACCCGCACGACCTGCCAACCCTGGGCGCGCAAGGCGGCGTTGACGGCCCGATCACGCCGGCGGTTGCGGTCCATCTTCCAATCCCAGTAGGCGCGGTTCGAGGCCGGCCGGCGGCAATGCCAGCGACAGGCATGCCAGAAGCACGCATCGACGAAGACGGCGACTTTGGCTCGGCGAAAGACGATGTCCGGGCGGCCTTCGATGTCGCGGGCGTTCAGCCCGAACCCGCGCAGCCCAGCCGCTCGCAGCGCGGCCGCGAAGACGCGCTCGAGCGAGGTCTGCTGGCTGGGCACCGCCGCCATCACCCGCGAACGCTCAGCCAGCGACATACGATCCATGCGGGCATGATATGCCGAACGCGTTGGTTTCGGAGGCGATATGCCCCGCCCCGGCGTACGCCGGGGCGGGGCATATCGCCTCCGAAACCAACGCGTTCGGCGTAAACTAGCCGCTCAAGCACCCAGGAGGATCACAGATCATGCCCAAGGAACGCGAACGCAGAATTGAGTCTTATGGCGACGCGCACGCGCGGTTGCTCGACGCGCTGAAGGAGTTCCCCCGTGAGATGTGGGGGTATCGGCCCGCTCCAGGCGAGTGGACGATCCAGGAAATCATCATCCATATCGCCGACAGCGAAGCCAACAGCTTCATCCGCGCCCGGCGGCTCATCGCCGAGCCCGGCAGCGCCGTGCTGGGCTACGACGAGGCGCTTTGGGCGCGCGCGCTGCGCTATGGCGAGCAAAACACCGACGATGCGGTGGAGCTGTTCCGCTGGCTGCGCCTGACCACCTGGAAGCTGATCCGGGATCTGCCGGCGGAAACGTGGACGCATACCGTTGTGCATTCAGACAGCGGGCCGATGACGATGGACGAATGGCTCGACATCTACGACCGGCATGTCCATGAGCACATCGAGCAGATGCAGCGGATTCACGCAGCGTGGCGGACGTCGGTGTCGCGCACGCAATGACCATCGAGATCAAGATCTTGCGGGCCGGTGACGAGACCGCGCTCGATCGTGTCGCCCACGATGCCTTCGACGATGCGATCGTCCCGGCGGCCGCCCGCGCCTTTGTGGCCGACCCGCGCCATCATGTGGCGGTTGCCATCGATGACGGTGTCGTGGTGGGATTTGTCTCGGCCGTCCACTACCTGCACCCAGACAAAGCGAGCCCGGAGCTGTGGATCAATGAGGTCAGCGTAGCGGAATCCCACCGCGGGCGAGGCCTGGCCAAGCGCATTCTGGGGGCGATCCTCGAGGACGGGCGCGCGCTGGGTTGCAGCGTGGCGTGGGTGCTGACCGAGCGCGACAACACGCCGGCCATGCGGCTTTACGCGTCGATGGGCGGGATTGAGGCGCCGAAAGACGCCGTGATGTTCAGTTTCTTCCTCAAGGACTAGAGGCACTCGCAAAGATGTCCGGCGAGATCACAATCCCCGCGCTTCGCGCGGGGATTGTGATCTCGCCAGATGTTTTTGGGGAGTGCCTCTAGCCTTCGCGCCAACCTGTGCCATAGTAGAAGCAGGCAGGCGCGCGATGATCTTCAAGAATCTGTGGCGCCGCAAAACGCGCACCTTTCTCACCGCGCTCGGGGTGGCGTTGGGCGTGGCCGCCGTCATTTCCCTGACCGCCTTCGGTCAGCACTTCGTCGACATCTGGCTGCAGGTCGGCGCCTCTCCGTCTGCCGATCTGCAGGTGTCGCAGAAAGAGGCCATGATGCTGGCCATGAGCGCCGTCGACGACGCGATTGGGGAAGAACTCCGAGCCATCCCCGGCGTGCAGAGTGTCGTGGGCACGGTGGTCGGTATCGTGCAATTGCGCGATTCGCCCTACTTCCTGACCATCGGCGAGGATCCCAAGGGCTTCACCCTTGAGCGTTACCGCCTGATCGACGGGGATCCCATCGCCGGCAAGCGCCAGATCATGCTCGGCGCGCTGACCGCCCGCAATTTCAAGAAGATGGTGGGGGACAAGTTCGGCATCAACGAGGCGACCTACACCGTGGTCGGGGTGTACGAAACCGGGGCGAGTTTCGAGGATGGCGGAGCTGTCATCCCGCTGGCCGAGGCCAAACTCGCCTTCGACAAACGCGCCCAGGTCAGTTTCTTCAACCTCAAGCTGCGTAATCCCGCCGACGTCGATGAGGTCAAAGCCACGATCGAAACGCGTTGGCCCGATTTGACCGCGACCCGCTCCGGCGATGTATCGGCGGCCGTCCAGCAGTTCGGCATGTTTCGCTCGTTCGGCTGGTTCCTGGGCATCTTCGCCGCCCTTGTGGGCGGGCTGGGCATGATGAACACCCTGCTCATGAGCGTCCTCGAGCGCACCCGCGAGATCGGCGTGCTGCGCGCCGTGGGCTGGCGACGCTGGCGGATCATCGGCATGATCATGGGCGAGTCGATGGCGCTCTCGGTCGTGGGCGGGGTGATGGGGGTGGGACTGGGCTGGCTGTTGCTTCAACTGCCGAGCCTGTCGCCCACCCTCGAGCACCTTCTGGCGGCCCCGCTGACGCTCGAGTTGGTCGCCGAGTCATTCGCCATTGCGATTCTCCTGGGCGCGGTCGGCGGAGCGTATCCCGCCTGGCGCGCGGCGCGGCTCGAGCCGGCCGAAGCGATGCGGCGCGAAGGCGGCGCCACCGGAAGCCTGCGGATGGGCGTGCTGTGGCGGATCCTGGCGCGCGTCTTTGGCCAGGGCGCGCTGCGCAACCTCTTCCGCCGCCCCGCCCGGACGCTGATCACGGTCGCCGGCCTGGGGCTGGGGGTGGGCTTCATCGTCTCGCTCATCGCGGTCGTGGATGGTTTCAGCGCGTTGTTCGGGCAGCTCGGCGCCGCTGGCGAGGTCGAGCTCATGGTCGAGCAGGCCAAGGCCAGCGATGCCTCATTCAGCGTCATCGACGAGCGTCTGGCCGACAAGATCGCGATGCGCGACGACATCCGTTCGGTGAGCAAACTCGTGCTCGGGATGAGTTCGGCTCCGGGGCTCCCCTTCTTCATCGTGTTTGGCCTGGACCCGCATGAACAGTTCATCGAGCATTACCGCGTGGTCGAAGGCAGTCCGATCGACCGGCCAAAGGAGATCATGCTCGGCCGGACTGCGGCGCGCAGCCTCAAACGCGAGGTCGGCGAGCTGCTTGCCATCAGCGGATCCTCTTATCGTATTTCAGGCATCTTTGAGAACGGCGTGGCGTTTGAGGACTCGGGCGGCGTCATGAGCCTGACGGATGCGCAGAAGCTTTTTCGCAAGCCGGGACAGGTCTCGTTCATGGGCATCAGTGTGATGGATCCGAGCCGTGCCGGCGACATCGCCGCCGACCTCGAGCAGGTGTATCCAGAGCTGATGGTGGCAAAGGTGTCGAAGTTCACCGAGCGCATGAACGACTTGCAGGTGACCAACGCCATGCTCGACGCGCTGATCCTCATCACGATGCTGGTCGGCGGGGTGGTCATGATGAACGCGATGCTGATGAGCGTCTTCGAGCGCACCCAGGAGATCGGCGTGCTGCGCGCGCTGGGCTGGAGCCGCGCGCGGGTCGTGGGGATGGTGGCCGTTGAGGCCCTCGCCCTGAGCATCCTGAGCGCGGCGGCCGGGATTGGCATCGGGGTGGGGCTGGCCAGCGCCTTCGCCCTCGAGCCCACGATGGGCGCCTTTCTGTTGCCGACGTACTCGCCGGAGCTGTTTCTTCGTGTAACCGTTTTGGCCGTTGTGCTGAGCGTGGTCGGGGCCGTGTATCCAGCCCTGCGCGCGGCCGGGCTGCGGCCGGTGGAAGCCCTGCGCTATGAATAAGCAAAGCGTTGCGACCCCCGCGGCGAATGGCGCCGATGCCAGACCCATCGTCATCGAAACCCGCAGCCTGACCCGGGTCTACGGCGATGGCGGCCAGGTGCGCGCCCTCGATGGCGTGAACTTCTGTGTGCGGGCGGGCGAGTTCGTCGCCATCGTCGGGCCAAGCGGGAGCGGCAAGAGCACGCTGCTCAATTTGCTCGGCGCCCTTGATCGGCCGACCTCTGGCGAAGTGATCATCAATGGCCAGGCGCTATCAAAGGTCCGCAACCTCGACCGCCTGCGCAGCCACGCGGTTGGCTTTGTCTTCCAGATGCACAATCTCATTCCAACCCTGACCGCTGCCGAAAACGTCGAAGTGCCGCTCCAGGAAACGATGTGGAATCCGCTCGCCCGCCGCCGTCGGGCGGCCGAACTGCTCGACGTGGTCGGCCTGACGTCGCGGCGAAACTATCTTCCCGGTCAGATGAGCGGCGGTGAGCGCCAGCGGGTGGCCATCGCCCGCGCCCTGGCGAACCGGCCCGCCCTGGTGTTGGCCGACGAACCCACGGGGAATCTCGACACGCAGAACACCGCTGACATCATGCGCCTGCTCCAGGAGATCAACACCCGCCAGGGCGCAACCATCATCGCGGTCACCCACAATCACGAGGTTGCCAGCGCAACCGGGCGCATCATCACTCTCCGCGACGGGCGCATCCAGTCGGATGTGGCCGTGACCAGCGCCTTTGACCGCGACCTGATCGACTTCAAGGAATCCCCGCTCGGCCGGGCGATTGTCGAAGGCGCGCCGCTCCCGCCCGAGTATCAGCGGCTTGGCGCGGCCTTGCGCGAGGCGCTCCGGCGGGTGTGATTCCGAAAACCGCGAAACTGAATACAATCGACCCAGGTCAAGTATCCATTTCGAGAGCGCAAATACAGGAGAAACCTCATGTCCAACTATCTTCTCATCTACACCGGCGGCAATCCACCCGCCAGCGAAGCCGAGGGCGCGGCCGTTATGCAGGCCTGGATCGGCTGGTTCACCCGGCTTGGACCCGCGGTGGTGGACGGCGGCAATCCGACCGCGCCAATGGCCAAACACATCGGCAGCGACGGCAAGGTCAGCGATGGCCCCATCGGCGCGATGTGCACGGGCTATTCGGTCCTCAAAGCCGACAGCTATGCCAAGGCGCTCGAGATGGCCGGCGAGTGCCCGCACTTGGGCGCTGGCGGCCAGGTTACGGTCTACGAGACAGTCAACGTCATGTAGTCGACGCCTGCGCAGCAGCCCCGCGCATGCGGGGCTGCTGCGCTTTTTTTCGGGTTCGGGGGGACCCCGTCATGAGCGCACCCAAAATACGAGCCGACTACGAAGGCTTGCAGAAGATCGCCCAGTCATTCGAGGCTGAATCCGGTCACATTGCCGCAGCGACGAAGAGCGTCAAGACCATCGTCGACGCGCTGCGGGGCGGCGACTGGGTGGGCCCGGGCGCCATGGCCTTCTATCAGGAGATGGACTCCGCGATCTTCCCTGGCCTCAATCGGCTGAGCGCCGCGCTGGGTGATGCCGCCCAGGCCGCGGCCCGGATCAACGGGCTGATGAGTGGGGCCGAGCAGGATGCGGCAGCCGTATTGCGCGGGGTGGGCGAGGGCGGCGCACGCCATAAAGACGGCGAAACGGTCGTCGGCGCCAGTTCGCTCATCGATGGCCTCATGCGCGGCGTCGCTGGCGGACTCGTCGGAATGATCGCCGGGGCCGACGCGGGGAACGTGGCGAGCGAGAAGGTCGGCGAGTGGATGGATGCGATGGCGGCGCGCGCGGCAGCCGATCAGGCGCGCCGAGAGCCGGTTCAGATCTACATCAACGCCAAATACCATCAGTTCGCCGTCGATGAGGCGATCAAGCAATATGGGATCGACGTGAGCGCCGTTAACGGCAAGGTCGCGTACAGCGCCGACACGGACGGCGAAGGTCTGACCCTGAAAGATGGCACCGTCACCATTGGCGACGATGCATTTACCACGCCGGGCTGGCTCGCTTCGAGCATCGGCCATGAGGCATTGCACGCTGAACAGATCCGCGACGGGCGATTCAACGATACGTCGCAGGGCGTGGCGATGAATGAGGTCGAAGCCTACGACTGGGAAATCCGGAATGCTGACCGGTTCGGATTGAGCGAAGCGGAAAGGGCGACAATCAACCGACGGCGCGACACAAAGTATGGCCGCCTGAGCGACGACAACAAAGCCCGCGCCGACCAGGGCAACTACACCGTCCCGTGATCCAGGAATCCGACATGATCGAACTTACCCTGACCCTCGACCAGACCACCTACCCTGCGCCGGCCCAGCCGCGCGCGACGATTCGGCTTGTTAATGCGGGCGACGCGGCCATCATTGTCAATAAACGTTTTGCGCTCAACTATAGCGACGCCGCCGCCTACGAGTGCGAGATCAAACTGATGATCCACAACCCTGCTGGCGACGAGCTGCCGTTCACCTCACGGGTGAACATCGGCGATCCCGCGGACCGGCATTTTGCGGAACTTGGGCCGGGGCAAAGCCTTGCCCGCGAGTACGCTCTCGAGCGCACCTACGACGTGTCCGCGCCCGGGCGCTACACCATTCAAGCGCTCTACCAGAATCAGACGGACCCCAGCATCGGACCCGCCTGGAAAGGTGAATTGACTTCGAACACCGTCACGTTCGAAGTTGCGTAGCGGCGGCAATAGCACGAACTCCGCAAGCGATATCCAGACTCGGGGAGCCCAGAACATGACAGCACCAAAGATCCGCGCCGACTACGATGGCCTGAAAAAGATCGCCCAGTCTTTCTCGTCCGAATCCGATCAGGTCGACGGAATGACAAAAAACGTCCAATCGAACGTCGACACGCTCCGCGGCGGCGATTGGGTGGGACCAGGGGCAACCGCCTTCTACCAGGAGATGGACTCGGCCGTCTTCCCC
>JAGOCU010000104.1 GCA_017998555.1 Thermoflexales bacterium | reverse complement strand
CGCGCTCCACAATGCGCGTATCCTCGATCCATTGTTAACACTTGACAAATACACCCAAGGCCTATAGCATGCCGCCCACTCAGATACCCGATACGCCCGTGCCGACCGCTCCCAGATGAGATTGGACCCATGGCCCAAGACACTCGCGCCAGCGCGCCGCCGCCCAAGGCAAAGACGCCCTTTTCATGGCGTCAACCCTTGGCGCTGATTGGGGCCCTGTCCGAGACACGCTATTGGGCGTATTTGCTGCTTCTGCCCAGTCTGCTCCTCGTCACGGCCGTCATCATCTATCCGGTTCTGTCCGGGATCAATCTGAGTTTCAACCAGTTCAATCTGCTGCGGATCGCCCAGGGCATGAACTTCATCGGCCTGCAGCACTACATCGAGCTGTTTGAAGATCCGGACTTCCAGATCATCCTGAAGAACACCGCGACCTGGGTGGTCTTTGGCTCCTTTTCACAGTTCACCCTCGGCTTGGTCGCGGCGCTTGCCCTGCATCGCAAGAACTTGAAGGGCGGCGCGATCGCCCGGGTGCTGATGCTGTTGCCCTGGGTGATCCCATCGGTCGTGGCCGGTCACATGTGGGCGCTTTTGCTCGATTCGCGCCTGGGCGTGATCAACGACATCCTCGTCCGCCTCGGCGTCCTGGGCGCCTACAAGGCCTGGTTTGCTGATCCCGCGACCGCGATGCCCGCAGTGCTTCTGGTCGATCTGTGGCGCGGCTTCCCCTTTTTCACCCTGCTCCTGTACGCGGGTCTGAGTTCGGTGCCGGAGGAGCTCTACGAGGCAGCCGAGGTCGATGGCGCCAACCCGCTCCAGAAGTTCCGCGCCATCACCATTCCCATGATCACCCCCGTGATCGTGGCCGCCATCATCCTGCGCGTCATTAGCCTGATGAACTCGCCCGACCTGATGATCGTCCTCACCAACGGCGGACCCGGTCTTGCCACCTACACCCTCTCGCTCTACGCCTTCCAGATCGCCTATGACAACTTCAACTTTGGAGCGGCGGCGGCGGTCTCGGTCATCATGCTATTGATCCTGATGATCTTCACGGTCATCTATCTGCGCGTGTCGGGCGTGACAAAAGACTAGACACACCATGCGGCGCATTCTCACCTCTCACAAAGCCGTCCAGCGCCTGTATGACGCGCTGGCGTATGTCATCATCGCCTGCCTGCTGGTATTCGTGCTCGGGCCGTTGCTGTGGATGGGCTTGACCTCGCTCAAGCGCGAACAGGACGTCGTCACGTCCGAACTGCAATACATCCCGCGCAACCCGACCCTCGAGAACTACGTCACGTTGTGGAACCGCTCCGGGGTGACGACCATGTTCCGCAACAGCGCCCTCACCACCGGGCTGACCGTTTCATTCTGCCTGCTCGCCGGCACCTTTGCCGCCTACAGCATCTCGCGTTATCGCTTTCGCGGCCGCGGGGGACTGCTCACCTTCTATCTGCTTGTGCGGATGTTCCCGGTCGTGCTCATGTTGTTACCGTTGTACATCATGTTGCGCAGTATCGGCATTCTGGACACGCTTTTCGGGCTCGCCCTGACCTACACCACGTTCCTGCTGCCCACCAGCCTGCTGATGCTGAAGGGCTTCTTTGACGCCGTGCCCCCGGATCTCGAGGATGCCGCCCGGATCGACGGCAGCACCCGCATGGGCGCGCTCTTCCGGGTGGTGCTGCCGCTGGCGCGCTCCGGCATTGCGGCCACCGGCGTGCTGATCGCCGTATCGGCCTGGAATGAGTTCCTGTTTGCCCTGATGCTGACCAACAGCGAGAGCTCGCGGACGTGGCCGGTCGTCCTGCAGCTCATGGTCGGCGAGTTTCAATTGCCCTGGGGCCTCCTTGCCGCCGGCGGCATGATCAGCATCCTGCCGATCATCGTGTTTTTTGCGTTTGCCCAGCGGGCCCTCGTGCGAGGGCTGCTCGTGGGAGCTGTCAAGGGTTGATGGAGGGAGTCGGATCCGCCGATTCCTTCCTGCTGATTCAAGTCCGTTCGTAATTCAGGAGGAAGACCATGACGCGTTCAAGTTCATATCGAGTATCGCGGCGAAGCTTTTTGAAGGGCGCGGCGATGGCCGGCGCCGGGCTCGCCCTGAGCGGTTGCGCCGTGCCGGGCGCCGCGCCTGCCGCCAAGATTGGCGGCAAGATCGACTACTGGCACCACTACACCAGCGAGTCCGAAATGGCCGGGCTGAAGGCCGGCGAGGAGAGCTTCGCCAAGAAATACGCGGGCGCCACGGCCGCCTCGGTGACCATTCCAAATGCCGACTTCATGGCCAAGTTCACCCTGGCCGTGCAGGGCGGCGGCAAGCCCGACACGACGATGGTCGCCGCCGCTCGGGTGCCCGACATGGTGGCCATGGGCGGATTGCAGGATCTCACGGACCGGATCAAGGCCTGGGATCAGCGCAAGAATTTCCCCGACTGGTACTTCGACGCCGCGACGGTCAAGGGCAAGATCTACGGCGTTCCCAGCTTCATGTTCGTGGACTGGATGTATTACCGGGCCGATTGGTTCGCCGAGAAGGGCGTGAAGCCGCCCACGACCTTTGATGAGATGACCGAGGCGGCCATCAAGATGACCGATCCGGCCCTGGGACGCGTTGGCTTCGCCATGCGTGGCGGCAGCGGCGGCGCGGCGATGGTCACCCAGGTCATTCGCGCCTTCGGCTCCCCCCTCGTTGTGGATGGAAAGGCGGCGCTTGATGTCGCCAAGACGACCGACGCCTTGAAGTGGTACACCGAGCTGTATACCAAGCATAAGGCCGTTGCGCCAAGCGTGACAAACGACAGCTTTGCCCAGATCATGGCGGCCTTCCGGACCGGCAAGGCGGCCATGGTCTGGCATCACACCGGGTCGCTGGTCGACATCGTCACCGATCTGGGCGGCGATGGCAAGAAGTTCCTGCCCCTGCCCCGACCCAGGGGACCGGCCGCGCTGATCAACGATGTGACGCCCTCCTACAACGGCATCGTCGATCCGAAGAACATCGAGACGAGCTGGGCCTGGCTCACGCACTGGGCGGACAAGGACACCCTGATCACCTTGATGGAGAAGACCGGCTACGTGCCGTCCAATCAGATCGCCGCGCAGGACGATCGCATCGTCAAGAATCCGCTCTACGGGGCCGCGTTCAAGGCGCTCGCGGGCGGCACCGTGGCCCCGGCCTTCGCCGGCCAGCCCGGCTGGGAGGCCAGCGTCATTCTGCCCACCTTCCAGCGCATCCTGCTGGGCGAACTCACCCCGGCCGCCGGCGCGGACGCGCTGGCCAAGGGCCTTGATTCAGCCGTCAAGGGCACGCTGAAGTAAACGCCACCGCCTCGAGCATTCTCCGGAAGAGATCCTCCGCGGCTTCGCCGCGGAGGATCTCTTCCGGAGAACAATGATGGGCGCTCAAATGGAATTGACAAACAAAGTGATCGCCGTGGTCGGCGGCGCGACCGGCATCGGCAAGGCCACCGCCGAAATCTGCGCCGCGCGCGGCGCGACCGTCTACGTCCTGGACTACAACGCGGCCGATGGCGCGGCGACCGCAGGGGCCATCAAGGCCACCTTCATCCAGGTCAACGTGACCGATGAAGCCTCGGTGGCGGCCGCATTTGCGAAGATCGGCCAGGCCAGCGGCCACCTCGACGGCCTGGTCCAGACCGCCGGTATCCTCAAAGGCGCCTTTCTGACCATTGAGGAGTTCACCCCCGAGGTGTTCCGCCAGGTCTACGAGGTCAATGTGACCGGCAGCTTTTTGTGCGCCAAATACGCCGTGCCGTTGATGAAGAAGGCCGGCAAGGGCGCGATCGTGCTGACTTCGTCGGCCGCCGCCTATGGCGCGAGCTCGTCGTATGCGTATGGCAGCAGCAAGGGCGGTGTGAGCAGCCTGGGCATCACGATGCAGGCCAAACTGGCTGACGACAACATTCGGGTCAATGTCGTCCACCCCGGCAGCATCGCCACCCGGATGAAGCTGGCCGTGGTCGAGGAGGAGCTGCTCCGGTTTGGCAAACCCGGCTCGCACGGAAACGCCAAACTGGGCGAACCCGAGGGCGTCGGCAAGCTCATGGCCTGGCTGATGAGCGACGACGCCGACTACGTCCGCGGCGCGCTGCACACCCGATGAAGATCACCGGCGTCCGCGCCCGCCCCTATGAGATCCAACTGAGGCGGCGCATCGCCGACGCCAACAATCCCATCGGCTACGACCGGATGGCCGGGCTGGCCGTCCAACTCGACACCGATGAAGGGGTGACCGGCGTCGCGCTCTCATCGCCGGGGCTGCGCAGCCATATCACGGGCATGGTCGAAGATCAGCTCGTCGGCCGCGATCCACGCGGTGTGCGCGGACATTGGAAGCGGATGATGGACACGACGTTCAAGGGCGGCAATCGCGGCCTGGTGAACGGGGCCATCAGCGCCATTGACATCGCGTTGTGGGACATCAAGGCCAAGCTCAATGGCGAGCCACTCTGGAAGACTCTGGGCGCGTCGACCCGCAAGGTGCGCGCCTACGCCAGCGGGATCGAGCTGTGCCTGAGCGACGACGAACTGCGCGAGTACTACGAGGGCATGGCCGCCCGCGGCGTGAACGCGGGCAAACTCAAAGTCGGCCTCGACCTGCCCTCCGATCTGCGCCGGATCGGGATCATGCGCGACGCCCTGGCCAAGTCGGGCAAGACCCCCGTGCTGATGGTCGACTCCAACGAGTACTGGTCGCCCAAACAGGCCATCCGGATCCTGAGCGAATACGAAAAGCACTTCGACATTTTCTGGGCCGAGGAACCGGCCCGGCGCTGGGATGTGGACGGGCTGCGCAAGGTCTCGGAAGGCGTGAGGGCCGCTGTCGCCACCGGCGAGAACCTCGATGACATCAGCGAGTTCACCCCGATTATTTCCGGCCGGGCGGCGGATGTGATCAATGTCGGATCGCGCAGCGCTGGCATCACCGGCGCGCTGATGGTCGCCGATCTGGCCTACGCCTTCGAACTGCCGGTGACGCTGATGAACTGCGCCGCCCACTTCATGGCCCACGTCGCGGCCGCCATCCCCAATCACATCATGATGGAGTGCGCGATGCTTGGCCGGGGCGACGGGCTGATCGGCAAGCACGAGATCGTCGACGGCTGGATCACCTTGAGCGATCGGCCCGGTCTCGGCATCGAGTTCGACGAGGCCCGGCTTGCCCAGTTGGCGGTGGATGGGCCGAGCAAGGCGGCCAAGGCCGGCTCGTGGGCGCGCCGGCGCGGGGCGGGCTTGATCGAAGTCGGGCCCGATGAACAAGAGGAAGTCGGCGAGGAGTAGTTGGATACCGTCTATTTTTCCGGAGGGGACATCCCCCGGCTTCGCCGGGGGATGTCCCCTCCGGAAAACGTCAAAAAACCATGAAGATTGCCGTCCAGGGCGTATTCAACACCGATCTGCGCGATGTCACCTACGGGAACGCGCGCCTCATCGCCGAGCTCGGCTTTACCGGGATCGGGGCCCACATCAATGTCCCGGCCGAAAGCATCTCGGCCGCAACGATCGCCGCCGCGCGCGGACACATCGCCGATCAGGGCCTGACCTGGCTGCAGTTGTGGGGCAAGTATCCGTGCATCATTTCGCCGGACGAGCGCGTGCGGCAGGCCGGCATCGCTCAGGTGCGCGAGATGTGCGCGCTCACCGCCAAACTCGGCGTGCCCGGCGTGGGGGTGCGGCCCACCAGCCTCAATCCGCGCGGCGACTGGTGGCCTCACCCTGACAACTATCTGCCCCAGACCGAGGACCGGCTGGTGGGCAGCCTGAAAGAAATTGCCGCGCTCGCCCAGGATCAAGGTCTGAACGTTGTGCTGGAGGTGCATCAGACCAGCACATTGGACACGGCGAAGACGATTCGGCGGGTGATTGACCGCACGGGCGCCGCGAACATGCGGGTCAACATCGACGTGTGCAATTTCGTCACAGACCTGCGAACCGCCTTTCATCCGGCCCCGATGATCCGCGAGCAATTCGCGCTGCTGGGGGCATTTGCCGACACCATTCACCTCAAGGACTATTACCTCGAGGACCGGCTCGTGGCGCATATCTCCGAGACGGTCCTGGGCACGGGCCTGATGGACTGGGACACGCTCCTGAGCGAGGCCAGCAAGAACCAACCAGACGGCTGGTTGATGATCGAGCACCTGCCGGTCAGCTTGATTCAACAGGCGAAGATCAACCTGAACGCAAAGCTGAAGGCGCTCGGCATCCCGGTCGGCTGAGACCGCGCATCTCCATGGCCTCGCACATCACCGACTCCATCTTTCTCAAGGACCTCTACGGCACCGATGAGATGCGGGCGGTCTTCGAGGATCGGGCGCTGCTCCAAAAATGGCTGGATGTCGAGGTGGCCCTGGCCCAGGCCGAGGCCGAGCTCGGGGTGATCCCGGCCTGGGCGGCCGAGGAGATCGCCCGCAAAGGCCGGGCCGAGCTGATGGATGTCGTCAAGATGAAGGCTCAGATCGATCTGACCCTGCATCCGATCGTCCCGCTCATCCGGGTGTTCAAGGACGCCTGCGCGAACGGGGCCGGCGAGTACATCCACTACGGCGCGACGACCCAGGACATCATGGACACGGCCGTCGTCCTGCAGTGCAAGGACGCCATCGCCATTGTCGAACGGCGCCTGGCCGATTTCGAATCCGTGCTGGCCGAACTGGCGGGCAAATACCGCGACACCCTCATGGCCGGGCGCACCCACGGCCAGCACGCCCTGCCGATCACCTTTGGCTTCAAGGTCGCGGTCTGGCTGGACGAATTCCGGCGCCACCGCGCCCGGCTCAACGACTGCAAGCCGCGCGTGCTGGTCGGGCAATTCGGTGGCGCAGTCGGCACGCTGGCGTCTTTCGACGCGGATGCCCTCGCCGTGCGCGCCCGGATGATGACCCTGCTCGGCCTGGCCGATTCGCCCATCACCTGGCACGTCGCCCACGACGGCATCGCCGAATTCGCCAACGTGCTGGCGATGCTGGCCGGGACCTGCGGCAAGATCGCCGCCGAGGTCATCGCCCTGCAGAAGACCGAGGTGTGGGAGGTCGAGGAGCCCTTCAACGAGGGCAAGGTCGGCAGCAGCACCATGCCCCACAAGCGCAACCCGATGTTGTGCGAGGCCATCGTCGCGCTGGCCCGGCTATCCTTCAGCCAGGCCCGAAATGCGCTGGATGGCCTGATCGTCGCCCACGAGCGCGACTGGACTTACAACCACATGGAGTGGGCGTATGTGCCGGAGCTGTGCGTGCTGACCGATGGCGCGCTCAGCCTGACCCTGCGCGTGCTGCGCGGCCTGCGGGTGCATCCTGAGCGCATGCGCCGAAATGCCGACGCGCTGCAGGGTCTGATGATGTCCGAGGCGGTGATGTTCGCCCTGGGTCAGTT
>JAGOCU010000103.1 GCA_017998555.1 Thermoflexales bacterium | reverse complement strand
ACATCGAAGATCCACGGCCGCAGCGCGGCGCTCGGCGCCGCGCCAGCCACCTCGGTGACGGTCGCCAGGAAATCCTCCGTGCTCGCCACCCCGCCCTGATAACGTTTGTAGTACTCGCGCATCGTGCGGTCGAAGTTGGTTTCTCCGACCATCACCCGCAGGGCATGCAGCGTGAGCGCTCCCCGCAGATACACCGATCCGCCAAAGAGCTGGTCCACCTCGCGCACATACGGCGGCCCCAGTCTCGCCCCCGCCATCGTGTTGTAGTGCGAACGCATAACGCTCTCAAAGTACGCCTTGCCGCGCGTGCGCTCCTGCCACAGGGCCGAGTAGTAGGTGGCAAACCCCTCGTTCAGCCAGGTATCCTGCCACTGCGCCGGCGTCAGGTTGTCGCCAAACCACTGGTGCGCCAACTCATGGAAGATCGTGTCCTCGCCCGCCCCGCGCGCGCCAAAAATCGACAGGGTCTGGGTCTCGAGCGCCCATGTCGAATCGCTGGTCAGCAGGACCACCCCATATTCGTCAAACGGATAGGGCGCGACCTTTTCTTCCATGAAGGCGATCATCTCGGCCGTCTTGTCAAACTGCCGGCGCGTAAACCCGGGTGTCGTCATCGGGAAGTAGTTGCGAATGGGCAGACCACGCGGGCCAGCCGACGTCTCAACGTCATACAAACCGATGTGCACCGTCGCCAGGTAGCTGGCCATCGGCTGGGCCATCCGCCAGATCCAGGTGCTCGCCCCATTCGCCGCATCGAAGCGGTCGACCAGCACGCCGTTGGCCGCGACCTGGTATGGCCCGGGCACCGTGATCCGAAACGTATAGCTGGCCTTGTCGCGCGGATGATTGTTCACCGGATACCAGTTCATCGCCCCCGACGGCTCAGAGGCGACAAAAGTGCCCGTGATCTGCTTCTGCCAGCCCAGCGGAATGCGGGGAATGCCCGCGTCGGAAACGACCGTTGGCGTGCCGCGATAGCGGACCGTGCTGGTGAAACGGGAATCGGCGGCGATGTTGGCCAGCGGCGTCACCGTCAGCTCCGCGCCCGACCGGTTGTAGCGCGCAGGTCGGCCGTTCAGGGTGACATCCAGCACCTCGAGTCCAAACAAGTCGAGGTTGAAGGCGTTGAGCGTCTGGGTCGCTCGTGCCACCATCGTCGTCGTGCCGGCGAGCACGTTTGAGGCCACATCCACGCTGAGATCAATCGTGTAGTCCAGCGCGTCATAACCGCCGTTGCCGAGGTCCGGGTAGAAAACATCGCCCACCCCCACAGCCCCCGGCTGCGCCTCATACGCATTGGCCGGCGTGGCCACGATGGCCCGGGTGGGGCCTGGGCGCGGCGTCACCGTCGCCACGCCAAACGGCAAGGTCGGGGTCGCGCGGGGATCGGGAGTCGGCGCGCGGGGCGGTCCAGGCAGCCATGCGCAGGCGCCGAGCGCGGCGCACAACAGCGCCCCGCTCGCGGCGCGCCGCAGGCGCGCACGTCCGGGCAAATCATCTGTTCTCATCGTTCGTTTGCTCATCGATCAGGCGCGGACACGCTCGATCCGAGCTCGGTCAATTATCCCGCCGGCGATTCAACGCAACTCCGGGAAGCGATGGTCCCGGCCCCGGCGTACGCCGGGGCCGGGACCATCGCTTCCCGTAACATTTGCGAGAGACGGCCGACAAAGATGGGCTATAATCCGCGCCCCAATCAATCACACAGGCTGGCGCGCCCACAAGGGGTGCGTTTTGTTGTGTCTTACAGGTGCGACATGAAAGTGCTTCTTACTCAGGACGTCTATAAGCTCGGCCACGCTGGCGAGGTCAAGACCGTGGCCGATGGCTACGGGCGCAACTTCCTTCTGCCCCGCGGTCTGGCCTTTCTGGCCACCGCTGGCGCCATCAAGCAGGCCGAGTCGGTCAAGACCCGGGCTGTCAAGACCCGCGCGACGCAGCAGTCTGACATCGATGCGACTGCCCAGGTGCTCACGGGCCAGACCATTCACTTCACGGCGCGCGCCGGGGAGAAGGGCAAGCTCTACGGATCGATCACCTCGGCCACCATCGCCGCGGAGATCGCCAAGCTGCTCGGCAAGGAATTTGACAAGCGCAAGGTCGCGTTGCGCGAGCCCATCCGCGACGTCGGGACGTATGTCGTTCCCGTCCGTCTGGCCGCTGATGTCGCCCCGACCGTGACGGTTGTGGTTCTGGCCGAGGGTGTCAAGCAGGTTGTGGCAGCCGCGCCCGTTGCCGCCGAACCCGAGCCCGAGCCGGTCGCGGAAGAAGCCGCCGCCGAGACACCGGCCGCCTGAAGGCCGCCGCTTTCATAACAATTCCGCAGCACGCCGGGCGGGCGGTCATGTTTGGGCTTCCAAGAGTCCGATCCTGACCGCCCGCCCGTTTTTCGTGTGTGCCTTCGTGTCTTTGTGGTGAAAACCTGGGGGAATCAGGCGGCCCATCTATAATCAAACGCGGATGCCCGGAAATGAACCGTTGAACGCCACCGGTCTCGCCCAGCGCATGCGTGATGCGCGCGAGTCGCGCGGAGCCACCCTCGCCGATGTCGAAAAGGCGACGCGGATCCGCTGGCGCTACCTCGAAGCCATCGAGACTGGGGACTGGGGCGAGTTGCCCGACGGTCCGCCCTCGCGCGGATTCATCCATATCTATGCCCGCTATCTCGGCATGGATGCTGACCAGTGCGTGGAGGAGTTCGAAACGACGACCGGGAACATCGCGCTGGTGATGCGGGACGAATACATCCCGCCTCCGCCCGCGCGGGAGCGCCCGCAGTCCGCCCGCTTGCAGCGCGCTCGGCTCGAAGCGCTGAACACGCCCCGCCCGCCCAAATACCGGGCCGCGCTTCCGCCCCCCGAAGCGGCGGAACTGGACGCGATGGCGGATGCCCCCGCCGCCGGCTCGGTAACCCTGCCGCCCAACGAGCGGGTGTACCGCTCGCTTGACGAAATCGATGCGGAACCTGAGCCCGTCGAAGCGGAGACCCGGGGACCAAATGGCAATCGGTCGCGCGAGGATATGGTCAGCTCCTTCAGCCTGAAGGGGACGCCCGTCATCACTCGGATCAATCCGTCGGCGACGCTGGGATCGCGCGCGCCGCGAGCTGCGCTGCCGGCCCGCGCGATCGGCATGATTGCGGCGGGTGCCGTGCTCGTCCTGGGTTTGGCCTTGATCCTCTTTGTCGGTCTGCCAGCCGTCACGCGGCTGCTCAACACGGCGGCCCCGGCCGCGACCGCGGTGACGATCCTGCGCCCAACTCCGGGTGTCAGCGATGCCACCCCGATTTTCGCGGCGACGCCCGGGCCGATCCCGACATCGCCGGTCGCGGCCGGCGCAACACCCACCGCAACTGGGCCAGCCCTGCGCTTTGCGCCGCGGGCCGGCGGCGGGATGCAATTCACCCTCGATGCCCGCGAGCGGGCCTGGGTGCGGGTCACCGTCGACGGCGCGCTGGTCTTCGAGGGGATCACCCCGATTGGCCCCGCCCTGGCCTGGACGGCGGCCCGCAGCCTGACCCTCGAGACCGGAAATGCCGGGGCCTTCGACGCCATCGTAAACGGCGAACGGCTGGGTCCGTTGGGCGCCCGCAATGTCGTCGTGCGCCGCACCTGGGACGCGGCCGGCACGATCAAGGACGAGTAGCGCCACTTCGCGCCAGACACGGGCGGCCGCCGCCGCCGGAGCAACCCTGTCAGCATGACCAAAAAAACCTACTATCTCCTCTCCCTGGGGTGCTCCAAGAACACCGTCGATAGCGACAGCATGGCCGCCCTGCTGGCCGAAACCGGCTATCGCGGACTTGACCGGCCCGAGCGGGCCGACATCCTGCTGGTCAACACCTGCGGCTTCATCGGACCGGCCCGCGACGAATCCATCCGCTCGCTGCGCGAGCTGGCCGACAAGAAGAAGAAGAACCAGATGCTGATCGCCGCCGGCTGCCTGTCGCAGCTCTGGGGGCCAAAGCTCGCCCAGGAAGTGCCCGGCCTCGACGGCGTGATCGGCACGCGGCGCTGGATGGACATCGTCGACTTCATCGAACGTGTGCGCGGCCGGCAACGGCCCGAGCCCATGTATCACCTGCCCACCGACGCGGTGACGGTGGGCGAGGACGAGCACGGCGCCCAGCGGGTGGCCGTCCAGGGCGCCAGCGCCTATCTCAAGATCGCCGACGGCTGCCGGCGGCCGTGCGCGTTCTGCACCATCCCGACCATCAAGGGCACGATGCGCAGCCGAAAGCCCGATCTGATCCTGAACGAGGCCCGCGATCTGGCGGCCAATGGCGTGCGCGAGCTCATCCTCATCGCCCAGGATCTGACCGACTACGGCAGCGACCTTGGGATGAAGGAGGGCCTGGCCGGCCTCATCACCGATATCACCCGCGAGGCGCCCGGGCTGGACTGGGTGCGCCTGATGTATGCCTACCCCGGCGCGGTCACAGATCGCCTGATCGAGGTCATGGCCACCAACCCGAAAGTCGTCAAGTATCTGGACATCCCGCTCCAGCATGGCAGCCCGGCCGTGCTGCGGCGCATGCGCCGGCCGAGCAATATCGATTGGGTCTATCGCACGCTGGGCAAGATGCGCTCGGCCATCCCCGATCTGGCGGTCCGCACGACCTTCATCGTCGGCTACCCGGGTGAGACCGATGCCGAGTTTGACGAGCTGGTCAAGTTCGTGGAGGACATGGCCTTCGATCGGGTCGGCGTCTTCACCTATTCCTTCGAGGCCGATTCGCCCAGCGGCGCGATGCCCGGCCAGGTGCCCGAGGATGTCAAGATCGCCCGCCGGGACGCGCTGATGAAAACCCAGCAGCAGATCTCGCTCACCCGCAACCAACAGCATGTGGGCAAGACCCTGCTCACCCTGATTGAGGGCCAGAACGATGGGTTGAGCGTTGGCCGCACGTATCGCGACGCGCCGGAAGTGGATGGGCTGGTCATCATCGATGGGACCGTGCCGGTCGGCGAAATGGTCCCGGTCAAGATCACGGGAGCGATGGAATACGACCTGACCGGGACCGTTGTTCAGGAACTGCCTCTGGTGGTGGGGGACAAGCGCGGATGAACATCCTACAGATTCACATCAGCATCGCCACGGCGGTGATCCTGTTCAACACCTTCCTGGGCGTATGGGGGATGATCAGCTTCTTTCGCGGCGCGCAGCGGATCGACGGGAGCTACTGGGGAGCGCTGGCGTTGAGCCCAGTCGTTGGGCTGATCCAGCTCGCCCTGGGCCTGGTCCTGATCGGCCTCGGCCTCGGATCGCAGGTGCGCTTCGTCCACTACCTGTATGGATCCCTGGTCATCATCGCCGTCCCGGCCACCTTTGCCTTCACCCGCGGGCGCGACGATCGCGGGGCGATCCTGATCTACGCCGCGTTGACGCTATTGACCGCGGCCTTTGGGCTGCGCGGGGTGACCACGGGCTACGGCTTCTGACCGGCCATGGCGATGCTGGAGACGCTCGCCCGGATCGGGCTGTTCATCCTGGGCGCGGCTGGCATCGGCTACGCGCTCAGCTCGATCATCCGGACCCTGGTATTGCCGCGGGCGGCCGGTGATCTGCTCGTTCGGATCACCTTCGTCGTCGTCCGCCGGATATTCCATGTCTTTGCGCCGCTCGACGGACCGTACGCGCGTCTGGATCGGGTCATGGCCATGTATGGCCCGGTCGCTCTGCTGAGTTGCATGGCGCCCTGGATGCTGTTGATTCTGCTGGGCTACAGCCTGATTTACACCGGCCTGGGCGTGACGCCGTTTGCAGAAGCATTGCGCGAGAGCGGCTCATCGTTGTTCACCCTGGGTTTCGCCGTCCCGCCCAACACCGCCACGGCCTTCGTGGCTTTCAGCGAGGCCGCCCTCGGCCCGCTCATGATCGCGCTGTTGATCTCCTATCTGCCGACCATCTACAGCGCCTTCCAGCGCCGCGAAGCGGGTGTGACCATGCTTGAGATCCGGGCCGGCACGCCGCCCAACGCCGTCGAGCTGCTGTCGCGCTACCAGCGCATCCGGGGCACGAAACAACTCGGCGAGCTCTGGCCCCAATGGGAACTCTGGTTCACCGATCTGGAGGAAAGCCACACCACCCTGGCGGTGCTTAATTTTTTTCGTTCGCCACAACCCGATCGGTCCTGGACCCTGGCGGCGGGAACGGTGTTGGATACCGCCGCCCTGGTGGCCTCGACGCTTGACCTCGAGGTGAGCGATCCGCACAGCCTGCTCTGTCTGCGGGCCGGATTCGTCGCGCTGCGGCGGGTGTCGGATTTCTTCGAGATCCCCTACCGCAAGAACCCCCGGCGCGGCGATCCGATCAGCATCTCAAAGGACGAGTACCTGGAGGTCGTCGAGAAGCTCCGCGCGGCCAATCTTCCGATTCGTGACGATCTTGACACGGCCTGGCTCGATTTTGCGGGCTGGCGGGTCAACTATGACGATGTGCTGCTTCGGTTGTGCAGCTTGACCCTGGCCCCGCCCGGCGCGTTGTGGTCATCAGACCGGATGCCGCCCTTTCGGGTGCCGCCGGTCTTTCCCCGGCGCAATCGCTAGCGGGTTATGGCCGGGAATGACATCCCCCGGCGGGCGCCCCTGATGGGTTCTTTCCGGGATTGACATCCCCGGCGGAGCCGGGGATGTCAATCCCGGGGAGTACTGGCATTCAGCGCGGCAGACGGCCGACGATGCGCTTCAGCGCGGCATTGATGCGCTCGATGGAATACCCCCGCGCGCGGCGGTAAAAGCTGAACGTGCTTGGGTGCAACGGGGCCAAGAGCATGTCGGCCGTCACCGGCACGTCAATCTCGCGCGACACTTCACCCGCGTCAACGGCGGCCTGCAGCAACCCGCGGATCGTCATGTACTGCCACATCATCGGCGGGGCCTGCGGCCCGGAGTTGGGCACGTCCACTCCGCCCCGCTCGGCCTCGCACAACAGCGCCGAATGCTTCTCCGCGAACCCGATCAGGCTTTCGAGCGCCCACTCCAATTGGCCCAGCCGGGCCGCCCGAGCCCCGATCATCCAGTTGATCTGGCGCATGACGATGTCCTGAAACTCGCGAAACTGGCGGTCCATCAGGGCCAGGCTGAGCTCGCTCTTGTTGGCGAAACGCCGATAGAGGGTGCCCTGGCCTACGCCCGCCGCGCGGGCGATGTCGGCCATGGTGACCTCGGCGACGCCGCGTTCTGCAAATAGTTTCTCCGCAACCGCCAGAATCCGGGCGCGATTGGCCGCGGCGTCACAGCGCTCGGCGCGCTCGGCGCCGCCGCTGTCATTGACGATCGGAAGGCCAACCTGAATGTCATCCATCGGAAAAAGTCTCATAGTTTACTCAGTCTTTCCACTTGACAAGTGGACATGTGTCCGGTAATATCTTAGCACAAAGCGGACAAATGTCCACTT
>JAGOCU010000102.1 GCA_017998555.1 Thermoflexales bacterium | reverse complement strand
TTGGGCATCGAGGATCTGTGCACCAACGACCCGGCCATGACCCGGCGGGTGATTGAGGCCGCTGGGTCAAAGTAGAGACGCGCCGCGGCGCGTCTCTACCCCGCGGCCGCGCAGCCGTGCCGCCGCGACATCGGCGGGCTGCGTGTAGTTGTTTTGGCGAACCGCCCGTTATCAACATGGATCGCGTAACGCAAACTCACAATTCCGGGCGCGAAACCTTTACCGGTGTGCTCACCGGCGCCGACGTCAAGCGCAACATCCCGCACCTGTTCGAGGCGCCTGCCGGCGCGACCCAACTCCGCATTCGGCTGTCGTTCAGCCCGCACCGGGTGGCCGGGTTCAACAACATGATCACGCTGAGCGCCTTCGACCCGCTTGGGTTTCGGGGGGCCGGCCACCGCCACGGCAACGTCCATGTGGTCTTGATCAGCGCGGCCGCTGCCACACCCGGATTCATCCCGGGTCCGATCCCGGCCGGGACCTGGCAGATCACCCTCGACACCCACATGGTGATGCCCGACGCGCCCGTCAGCTACACCCTTGAAGTTGAGGCCAGCCCTTCGGCCCTTGCCCCCAGCCGCCAGCCCCTCGCCCCCAGCCCCCAGCCCTCAGCCCTTCGCCTCCCGCCCACACACCCCCGCTGGTATCGCGGCGACCTGCACGCCCACACCGTCCATTCCGACGCGATCTGGACCGCCGTCGATCTGGCCGCCTGGGCACGCGCGGAAAAGCTTGATTTTGTCAGTTTGACCGACCACAACACAGTCTCGGGTTTGGCGGAGATGCTGGCGTTGGGCGGGCCCGATCTGCTCATCCTGGGCGGGATGGAATTCACCACGTTCTGGGGCCACGCGCTGATGCACGGGTCGCATGCGTGGATGGACTGGCGGACGCGGGATGGCCAGGGCATGGCGGCCATTGCGACGGCGGTCGCCGACCGGGGCGGAACGTTCATCATCGCCCACCCTCGCGCCCAGGGCGATCCGCACTGCACAGGCTGCCGCTGGGTCTATGACGAGGTCTTTCCCGGGCCGGCGCGCGTGGTCGAGGTGTGGAACACCGCCTGGGTCAGCGACAGCCACAATGAGGACGGGCTCGCGCTGGCCTGCGAATGGCTCAACGCCGGGTATCGGATGGCCCTGACCTCGGGCACGGACAATCATGGACGCGACTTGCGAATACGCTACGGCTTCGACCACGTGTATGCGCAAGCGTTGACTGAGGCGGACCTCCTCGCGGCCGTGCGGGCCGGACACCTGTATATCTCATCCGGGCCGCGTTTGGAAATCACCGCCCAGGCTGGCGCCGAGACGGCGATGATGGGCGACGCCCTCAGCCCGGACGCGGGCGCGGCGGACATCCACCTGGCCTGGGCGGGGGCGCCACCCGGCGCGCAGCTCAGCCTGATCGCCGACGGCGAGACCCGTCGGACTTGGGCGGCGCGTCCGGACGGCGAGGAGCGCATCACGCTTGGCGTTGCTGAAGCGCGCTGGTGCCTGGCCACCCTGCGCGAGGCCGATGGCCGGATGCTCGCCTTGACCAATCCGGTCTTTCTGTCGGCCTTTCGAGCGCGCTAGAAACTTAACATAACCGACCTGTCAGGTGGAGCGGAAACCGCTCCACCTGACAGGTCGGTTATGTTAAGTCCTCGTAGACCGCAACGGTCTCGTCCACCCATCGCTCCCGCGAATAGCGCTCGCGCGGCAACGCCTGCGCCCGGGCGGCGTAGTCCGCATAGTTCGCAATCAGCCGGGACAGACCCGCCCGCGCATCTTCCAGAGTGGCCCCAGGTGTCACGACGCCAGTCCTTTCGCCGTTGACATCGTCAGACATCGGGATCTGGGCGGAAACCAGCACCGGCCGGCCCATGGCCTGCGCCTCCATCAGCGAGTTGGGATAGGCTTTGACAATTGAACTGTCGCTGACCAGCAGCGCGGCCGCGTGAGCGCCGGCAAGCGCTGCCGCCATATCGACCCGCTCGGCAATGATCGTCACCCGCTCGGCCAGACCCCGCGCGGCGATGCGCGCGCGCATCGATTCAAGCAATCGCCCCCGCCACAGAAATGTCAGGCGCAGGCGGTCATCGGCAACGGCCGTGTCGAGCAGGGCATCGACGCCTTTGCGCGCGAAGTCGATCTCCGACCACGGGGCAGACGCAATCACCAGCTTGAAGGGATCACCCTGCGAATACCCCCGCGCTTCCGCGGGCGGGAATCGCGCCAGATCAATCCCAGGCCGCAATGTCGTCACCCGCATGGCGCCCCAGGCCTGTGACAGCGCTGCGTCACGCGCCCCGCTCACGATCAGGGCCGCCAGCTCGCCAATGGGGCGGGCATCCACGGGTCGATCGGGGCGCAGCCCGGCGACAACACTGTAGACGATTGGGCGCCCCAAGCACCTTAGCAATGGGAAGTGGCGCAGGCCGCCGTGAAAGAGATGGAAGATATCGGTCTCAGCTTCAATCCGCCGCAGAGCGGGGAGCAGCCACAGCCCAAACAAGCGCTCGGGGAATACACCACGAAACCGCTCCGGCGGAGAAATGTGGATGCGCCGCCCGTTGACGCGCGTGAGCAGCCCGGCAATGTCCTGAGCGACCGCCTCGCGCGCGGGATCAACCTCACGCGGATAGGTGACGAGGAAGGTGACTCGCGGCCGCATCATGATGATGGTACGCCTACCCCATCCGGCGCGGCACCCGCCATGGCGCCACCAGCGGGCTGAATCCACGGGCAAGTGCGCCGGTGCCCTTCCGGGCGCGAAACGCCGCGGGCAAACCGGCAATCGCGTCCAGCCGACCCAGCAGCGGCCCTGGATCGCGCCGAACGACCAGCGCATAGAATACGGCCGCCAGGTCATAGGCGGCGACGATGGGCAGATCACGCCACCGGCTGTTCTTGGCCGCCAGCCGGATCTTGTTTCGCCCAAGCATGCGATTCTTGAACCGCGACCCTTCGCCCGACGTCGCGGAGGTGACGTGCCGGACCACGGCATCCGGCGCATAGACGCAGCGCCAGTGGGTGCGTTGGGCGCGCCAGGCCAGGTCGACGTCTTCCAGATAGGAGACAAAGCGCTCGTCCAGCAATCCGATCTCATCCAGCATGGCTCGCCGATAGAGGGCTGCGCCTCCCGATGCGCCAAACACATCGGTCGGAATCCGGGCGGCGCTCACCGGTTGTCCTCGCAGGCGATCCCAGGCGATGGCCGCCCGGTCGATCGCAATCCCGGCGCTTTGCACGACGCCTGGGGCGTTGTCGAAAACCATCAGAGAGGCGCATGCGCCCACGTCGGGCGCTTCGGCCGCGCGCACGAGCGCTTCCAGCCAATCCGGCGCGGGTTTGGTGTCGTCGTTGAGCAGGGCGGCGAACTCGCCTTGCCCCGCCTGCAGTCCCTGATTCGAGGCGGCGGCAAAGCCGCGATTTCGACTATTGATGATTCGGGTGATGGTCAGACCCAGGTAGCCCTGCTCAAAACCACGCGTGGCCTCACCGCCCTTGTTGTCAACCAAAACAACCTCAAAATCGGTGGCGGTCTGGGCGGCAAGCGCGGCGAGGCAATCGGGCAACCAGCGTTGTCCATCGAGGGTGGGAATCACTACAGACACACGCGCCGGCATCCGGGCGGATTATATCGGCCCGTATAATCTTCCGTCGGATGAACATCTTTATCACCGGGGGCGCCGGTTTTATCGGCTGCAACCTGGCCGCCCATCACCTGTCTCTCGGGCGGACGGTTACGGTCTACGACAATCTCTCTCGTCCACGAACCAAGCACAATCTCGATTGGCTGATGGAGCAGGCGGATGGGCGCTTGCGCTTCGTGCACGGCGACGTGCGCGACCACGATCACCTGCGCAAGACGATGGAGCACGCCCGGCCCGAATTGGTCGCGCATCTGGCCGCCCAGGTTGCGGTGACGACCTCGCTGCGCGATCCGCGCGAGGATTTCGAGATCAACGCCCTTGGCACCTTCAACACACTTGAGGCAATTCGCGCTCAGGATCGCCCGCCGGCCCTGATCTTCGCCTCAACCAACAAAGTCTACGGTGGGATGGAAGATGTCCCGGTGGTTCAAGAAGCGGATCGCTATCGGTATCGCGACCTCCCCAACGGCGTCTCTGAAGCGCAGCCGCTGGACTTCCATTCACCCTATGGCTGCTCCAAGGGCGCGGGCGATCAATATGTGCGGGACTATGCCCGCATCTATGGCCTGCGCACGGTTGTCTTTCGACAGAGCACCATTTACGGCACCCGCCAATTCGGGGTCGAGGACCAGGGGTGGCTTGCCCACTTCATCATCGCCATCGTCAAGGGGCGACCGCTCAGCATCTACGGGGATGGGCGGCAGGTGCGGGACATGCTGAACGTGCGCGATCTGATCGCCGCCTACGATGCCGCCTGGGCGCGCATGGCCGCGGTCTCGGGCCAGGTCTTTAATGTGGGCGGCGGCGCGGCGAACACGATCTCGATCTGGCGCGAATGCGGTCCGTTGCTCGAGGCTTTGGCCGGCCGGGACATCCCCGTTACCTATGGGGATTGGCGTCCGGGGGACCAGCCCGTTTTCGTCAGCGACAACAGCAAGGCAACCGCGCTCCTGGGCTGGAAGCCCCAGGTCGACCTGCAGACCGGTATCCGGGCGCTGTGGGACTGGGTCAGCGGAAACGCGGCGCTGTTTGACTGACTCGCTGCCGCACCCCAGTTGTATTCCAAAAGAGGCACCCCCTGCTTCGCAGGGGGTGCCTCTTTTGGAACGATGTTCCACGTGAAACATTGCCTCGGAATGACCGGGGGCGGATCGGTTTTCACCGATCCGCCCCCGCAACGCGCCTAGCAGGATTTGAACCCACAACCCCTTGATCCGAAGTCAAGTGCTCTATCCAGTTGAGCTATAGGCGCCGAGAATTTATGCTACCACATTTGACAGGACCCCAATCAGGCCGTATGATCATCCATTGTGTTGCTGGGTCCTGCGCGGCGGAAGCCTTCGAAACCCGCCAGGATCGGAAGATAGCAACGGTAAGGAGTCCCTTTCGGGTGTCGTGGGAGTGCCTGGCAACACACTTTCCCCTCAGAAACCGGCGTTAAGATAGCGCCCCTGTGCCTTACGGGCGCCTAAACAGGATGAGGGGTTGAGGATGGAAGAAAGTATTCGAGTGGCAGCACCCGCCTTGCCGGCCCGCGCCGGACGGCGTCGAGCGTGGCTGGCCGTGCCCATCATCCTCGGCATCCTCAGCACCTTGACCGCGGGCTACTTCAGCACACTCACCCCAGCCCAAATCGTCGACGGCGCGCGCATCCTGCCTGTCAACACCCACCAGACCACGGTTGGCGCCGTGCTGCGCGAAGCGGGGGTCACCCTTCTTCCCGAGGATGTGGTGTCGCCGGCGCTCGAATCGAACCTCAACCGTAACGACGCCATCGTCATCAAACGCGCCATCACCACCCGGGTCGTTCTCGAAAATCAAGAACCCCGCCTCATCCGGACCCAAAGCCGGTCGGCCCGCCAGGTGCTCGCCAAGCTCGGGGTGAGCGTCGGCAACTTCGACCTGGTCACCGTTGACGGCAATTTCAGCGAAGCCTTGCCCGATCAAACACCTGGCAAAGCCGCAAGCGTGATCCCTGAGATTCGATATCGGCCGGCCCTGACGCTGAAGATCACCGATCAGGGACAAAACGTCACCCTGCAGACGACGGGCACCACGGTAGGCGAGGCGCTCATGCAGGCCGGGCGCACCCCATATCTGGCCGATCGCATCACACCGCCGGTTGGCACGCCGATCGAAAATGGGATGGCTGTGACGGTGATCCGCGCCAAGCCCGTGAATGTTGTCGTCGATGGCCGCAGACTGCGGACCCGGACCCACAGCGCGACCGTCGGCGACGTATTGACCGAGCTCAATGTCGTCCTGTATGACCAGGACTTCGCCCGGCCGGCGCTTGGAACGCCGATCGCCGACGACATGGAAATCCGGGTCGTGCGGGTGAAGCGCGAGTTGGTCGTCGTCCAGGACATCATCCCCTTTGATACGCGATACCAGGCGGATGGCAACCTTGAACTTGACAACACGATTGTGGGCCAGGAAGGCGCGCCGGGCGTGCGGGAAAAACGCACGCTGCTGACCCTCGAGGATGGGGCAGAGGTTAAGCGCGAACTGGTGGCTGACTTCATCGCCCGCGAGGTGCAGCCGCGGATCTATAAGTACGGCACAAAGATCGTCATTCGCAATCTGGACACGCCGAACGGACCCGTCCAATACTGGCGCACCATTCGAATGTGGGCCACCTCCTATTCAGCCAGCACAGCGGGTGTATCAAGGAGCGCCCGGAACTTCGGGATTGTCCGCTGCGGCATACCCATGCGGAAAGGCATCGTCGCCGTCGATCCAAACGTCATTCCGCTGCGGACCTACGTCTACGTCGACGGATATGGCGAAGGTTACGCTTGCGACACCGGCGGCGCGATCCAGAACAAACGGATCGACCTGGGCTATGACGACGACAACCTGAAGCTGTGGCGCGGCTGGGTGACGGTCTATCAACTTGCGCCGCCGCCGGCCAAGATTCAGTATCTCCTCGACCCGGAGCAATAGCGGCGATGGAACTCGTCAGCCGCAATCAGCTCCAGAACCTTGGGATCGAGCCCAAGAAAAGTCTCGGCCAGAATTTCCTGGTCGATCTGGCTGCCGTGGATCGAATCGTCGATGCCATTGGTATCGAAGCGACCGATCTCGTCTTCGAGATCGGCCCGGGCACTGGCGCATTGACACGCGCACTTCTGAAACAAGCTGGCCATGTGATCGCAATCGAACTGGATCCGCGGCTGGTTGACGTGCTGCGCGACATGTTCAAACGGGCGAGCAACCTGACAGTCGTCCACGCCGACGCGCTCGAGGCTGACTTCGCGGCCCTGGCCGCCGCGCACGCGCCAAACAACCCGGGGATTCGCTTTGTGGGCAACCTGCCGTACTACATCACCTCGGCAATCGTGCGACGGATCCTGGAGAGCGGGCTGGCCTGGAAGAGCATCGTCGTGACGGTGCAACTGGAAGTCGCCCAGCGCATGGTGGCGAAACCCGGCGACATGGGCTTGCTGTCGGTGGCCACTCAACTCTACAGCCGGGGCGAATTACTGACGCGCCTGCCCCCCGGCGCGTTCTACCCGCAGCCCGGGGTCGAATCGGCGGTAGTCCGCCTCACCCCGCATCCCGCGCCGCTCTTTGACCAGCCGGAGATTCTGTTCAAGCTGGCCCGGGCGGGTTTCAGCCAGCGTCGTAAACAGCTCATCAACACGTTGTCCACCGGGGTCGGGCTGAGCAAAATCGACGCGGCCGAATTGCTCCTGAAAGCCAAGGTCGAGCCCAGCCGCCGACCGGAGACGCTGACCGTCGCCGAATGGATCCGGCTGTCGCAGGGCTAT
>JAGOCU010000101.1 GCA_017998555.1 Thermoflexales bacterium | reverse complement strand
CCGATGACCTTGCCATCGGCCCCGATGATCTGCACGGTCGCGCCCGGCGCGGCGGTGCCGGTGAAGTCAATCGGCTGACCCGCCGCGAAGTTCGCTCCAGCGGCGGGACCCAGGAAGGCGGGCTTGACGGCCGCTGGGGCGGCGGCGATGTTCAGCGCGAGCGGCGCAGAGTCAATGGCCTTACCGTCGGCGCCGGTGACTCGGACGATGAAGGGACCCATCCCGGCCGAGGCCGACGGCAGCTTGAACGACCACTTGCCGTCCGGCCCGGCGATGGCCGTGCCGATGACCTTGCCATCCGCCCCAATAATCTGCACGGTTGCGCCCGGCGCGGCGGTGCCGGTGAAGTCGATGGGCTGGCCCACAGCGACAGTCGCGCCCGCGGCCGGCCCGAGGAAGGCGGGCTTGACGGCCGCTGCATCCGGGGTCTTGGTCGCGGCCGCGGCCGCCACCTGGGCTGGAACGATGGTGAAGGCCTGAGCGACGCTGCGCGGGCCTTCCGTGGCGCCGTCTACGCTTGCGGCGGTAAACGCGTGAGCGCCAGCCGCGAGCGGTGCGGTGAACTTGTAGGTCCAGTTGCCCTTCGCATCGGCCGCCGTCTCACCGATCAACTTGTCGCCGTCGTAGATCCGGATCCTGGCGTTGGGGGCGGCACTGCCGGAGATCTCAGGGACGCTCTCGTAAGCGGGGCCCTTGACGCCCGCCGGCGCGTCCTTGAGCGCATTGCCCGGCGAGAAAATGCCGGGCAGCACGCCGAACACCGGCGCAATCGGCGCGGGCGTGGGCGGCACCGCCGTCGCTGCCGGATTGATGGTGAGGTTGATCGGCGCCGAATCGAAGTTGACGCCATCCGGGCCGGTGACTCGAGCGAAGATGGGGCCGAGGCCCAGCGCGGCGGGAATGCTGAGATTCCATTTTCCGTCCGGGCCTGTGACCGTTGTGCCGAGCACTCGCCCATCCGACCCGATCAGGCGGACTGTAGAGCCTGGGGTGGCGTTGCCCGCGAAATTCAGGGGTTGGCCAACCACATACGCGCCGCCCGCAGCGGGTCCGGTGATGTCAGGCTTGGTCAGGACGGGCAGCGCGGCGGCAGCCTGGCCAGCGACCGTCACAGGCAGCGACGCCGAGGTGACTCGGTTCGCGCTGTCGGATGCGTCCACGCGAAATGTATGCGCGCCGGGGGCCAGGCTGGCCGGCATGGCCATCACCCAGCGCCCCGTGTTGTCCGCGCGGGCCTCCCCGAGCAGGGTGGCTCCGTCATAGACCTTGACCAGCGCGCCGGGCGCGGCGCTGCCCTCGAGATTGCCCAGACCGCCGACGTTCAGCGTGGCGCCAGCGGGCGGCTTTGTGATTGCCACCGGTGCTGGGTTGTTGTTTGCCCAGAAGGCGATGATCGCGGCGACACAGCACAGGGCCACAAGGGCAAGGCCAAGCACCGCGAGCGCGCGCGGGTCGAACCAGTCAACCCAGAATTTGCCAGGGCCGTCAGTGCCTTTTGGGGAAGCGGTGACGGCGGGTCGAGTTGTCGAGGATCGGGGCTGCTTGTCTGTCTCAGTCATTTCAGTTGATGGGGGTGAAGCCCAGCCCTGGGGAAATCCCGGGGCTGAGCATAATTGTGTGCGCGATCGGGCGAGTCGTTGGCGTCCAGTAATGGATCAGCACGCGCGTGTCTATAGTCGTAATACGCTGCATTCCCTGCATCTCGATGCGACCCGCGCGGCTCGGGATTTGTCTCGCCAGTTCGGCAGCCGCGGGCGGTCTTTATCGAATTCGTCTGCGGGTCAGGGCCATCGCCGCCAGCGCAAGCACAGCCGCGGCGCCCAGCACGATCGGCAGTGACGATGCTCCTTCAGGCGGGTCTCCAGTAACCCCCAGCAGCACCCGTGGTGTTGGCGTCGCCGCTGGCGCCTTCGTCGGCGCTGCCGTCGCCGCTTGCGCGAGGACCTTGGTCGCCTCGGCCGATTGCGTTGGCGCCGCGGTCGCCGTCGCAGCGGCAGCAGGCGGCCTGGTTGCGATCACCGTGGGCGTTGCGGTCGCTGGCGCCTTTGTCGCCTCGGCAGGCCTGGTCGCCGCCACCGTGGTCGTGGCTGTCGCGGTGATTGCGGACCGGGTCGCCTCGGGGGCTTTTGTTGCCGCGACGGTGGCGGTGGGCGCAATGGTCGGGGCCACCCTTGTCGCCTCGGGCGCCTTGGTTGCCGCAACGGCAGCGGTGGGGGCAACGCTCGGCGCCGCCTTGGTCGCCGCGACGGTGGCTGTGGGCGCGATTGTCGATTCAGGCGCCTTGGTTGGGGCCAAGGTGGCAGCCGGGACGGGCAGAGCGGCGGTGACTGCCTTTGTCGGCTCGATTGCCTTGGTTGGCTCTGGGGATTTCGTCGGCTCAGCCGGCGTGGTCGGCGCCACCGCGGCGGCCTGGGCGGGCACAAGCGTGAAGTCCAGCCGGACGCTGCGCGGGCCAATCGCCGCGCCCTCAACGGCGGCTGCGGTGATTGAATGGGGACCGAGGGCAAACGGAGTGGCGATCTTGATGGACCAATTGCCCCTGGCGTCGGCAGTGGTCTCTCCAATCACCTTGTCGCTGTCAAACAGGCGCACCCGGGCACTGGGGCCGGCCGTGCCCGCGAGTTCGGTGACCGTCTCATAGGCGGCGCCTTTGACCCCGGCCGGCGCCTCTTTCAAGGGATTCGCCGGCGGAAAGATGCCGGGCAATACGCCAAACGTGGGCGCGAGCAAGGCCGGCGGCGCCGGCGTCGGAGGAACGGGGGTGGGCGGCAGGGCGGTAGGCGCTGAGATCGTCGGTTTCTCCGTCGCGCGGGCGATGGCGGACGGGTCAATCAGGGTCCAGGCAACTGTGGCCGAGGTCAGCCTGTTGCCGGCGTCAAGCGCGTCTGCCCGAAGTGTGTGTCCGCCGGCTGACAGGCCGGCGGGCAGACCAAAGTTCCAGCGCCCGCTCGAGTCGGCGCGGGCTTCCCCCAGCGGGGTCGAACCGTCAAAGAGCTTGATTTGCGCCCCCGGCGCGGCGGTGCCTTCGACATCGCCGAGTTTGCCAACCTCCAGCGCGGCGCCGGCGGCCGGCCGGGTGATGGCGACCGGCTGCGCGGCGTTGTTGGCCCACAGGGCAATGACGGCGGCGACGCAGCACAACGCAATCAGCAGCACACCCAACACCGCCAGCGCGCGCGGATCGAACCAGTTCACCCAGAATTTGCCCGGACCGTCGGCGGCAGCCGCGCCCTTTGCCCCGCCGGCGTCTTTTTTCGCCGGGTCGGCCGCCTGGGCGGGGGATGAAGCGCGGGCGGAGCCGCCGCTCTTCTTGTTGGTGTCGCTCATGTTGGTTGGGCAAATTCCGGCCCCGGGATGCGCCCGGGGCCGGAAGGGACTGGGACAGGATGCAGGACTACTTCTTCGCCATCAGTTGGCGCGCCTGAGCGCGCCAACTGGCGTAGTCGGGCTTGCGGATCTTTCCGGGATGGCAGATCTCTTCGAGCCGCTCGTCGCTGGCCTGGATGAGCGCCGCATAGGTGCAGATGCCCGCATCGTAGAGGCGCTTCTCGTATGTGAAGCCAAGACCCTCGATCGGCTCGAAGTCGTCGGGCTGGTTTGAATCCCAGGCCCGGCCCTTGCTGTCGGTTTCACTGGCCAGACGCAGCGCATCCGCGGTGATGGCGGCATGATCGAAGCGCTTCATCTGCAGACTCGACGGTTGCAGGATCTTGACGAGCTCGTCTTTCGTGATTTGGGCCAGTTCCCAGTAGGTGCCAATCCCCGCGGCGTACAGGCGCCCCTCCCACACCGTCCCGATGCCCTTGACATCCGACAAGTGCTGCGGGCAGGAGGTGGTGTAAGTCTTGGCGCCATCGGCGCTGAGCGCGGCCAGTGCGACTCGGGGAGTTTTTGCCGTGGGCGGCTTGACAACCGGCACGGCGGCGACGGCGGGAGTGGCTGTGATGCCTGCCGCAACACCGGCCCCGGCGGCCACGCCGGCCGCGGCCGCCGCGAGTGCGAGCGGGGCCGGCGCGGGCCGCGCATTCAATTCGGCCCGCAAGGCGTCGATTTGGGCCTTGAGTTCATCGCGCTCTTCGTCGTCGTCATCGAGATCGGCCTGGAGGACCGCCATGCGCTGGGTGGCGGCATCCAACTGGGCCTTCAGCGCTGGAACCAGCACGCGCACTTCACTCACATCCGAATCGTGGGCGCTGCGGGCTTCCGCCAACTCGTGGCCAAGGCGGGCCCGGTCCTCGTTGACCTTGTTCAGCTCGGATCGGAGGGCGTCGTATTTGAGGTTCAACGTGTCGAGTTCGCGGGCCGCCGGCGTTGTTTCAGCCGGAGCGCTCGACAACAGCGCGGCGGGCGCTTCGACCACTGCCTCCGCTTTGGTCCGCCACATGGCGGCATCCGCGATGGCGACCTGCAGTTGCGCGGTCGCGTTGCTTCCGGTCTGTTCGAGGGCGGTCTTGTCAGATTCCAGTTCCTCAGCCCGGGTTCGCCACATCGCCGCATCGGCGACGGCAATCTGGAGTTGGGCGCTTGCCGCGCTGCCGCTTTGCTCCAGGCCGGCCTTGTCAGTCTCCAACTCCTCAGCCCGTGTCCGCCACATGGCGGCGTCGGCGACGGCGACTTGTAGCTGGGCGCTTGCCGCGTTGCCGCTTTGTTCGAGGCTCATGTTCAGGTTTTCCAGTTCCTCAGCCCGTGTCCGCCACATGCCAGCGTCGGCGGCGGCGATATGCAAGCGAGCGCTCGCGTCATCGGCGGATTCCGTGACGCTGGCTTTTTCGCTCTCGAGCTCCTCAGCCCGCACGCGCCACATCCCGGCATTGGCTTGAGCAGTCTGGAACTGGCCGCTGGTCTCATTGCCGACCTCCTCGAGCCTGGCCTTCTCGCTCTCGAGCTCCTCGGCCCGCACCCGCCACATCCCGGCGTTTGCTTGAGCAGTCTGGAACTGGCCGCTGGTTTCATTTCCCGCCTCTTCGAGGCTGGCCTTTTCGGTCGCGAGCTCCTCCGCCCTCACCCGCCACATCCCGGCGTCCGCTTGAGCGATCTGGAACTGGCCGCTTGACAGATTGCCTGCTTCTTCGAGGCTGGCCTTCTCGCTCTCAAGCTCCTCGGCCCGCACGCGCCACATCCCGGCGTCCGCTTGAGCGATCTGGAACTGGCCGCTTGACAGATTGCCTGCTTCTTCGAGGCCAGCTTTCTCGCTCTCAAGCTCCTCGGCCCGCACGCGCCACATCCCGGCGTCAGCCTGCGCGATCAGGAAACGGCCGCTGGCTTCGTTGCTTGCGGCCTCCAGGTCGGCCGCGACAGCGTTGGTCTCGTCGAACTTGGTGCGCCACATGCCGGCATCCGCCTGCGCGGTGCCGAGCCGGGCGTTCTTCTCATCGAACTCGCCGAGAAATGCCGCCCGGGTGACGGCCTCTGACTCGATCTGGCTGGCCCGTTCCTGTTCCATCGTCCGCCACATGCCGGCGTCGGCGGCGAAGACCTGGCTCTGCGCCTCGGCCTCCGCGCGCGCTGCTTTGGCCGCTGCCACTTCGGTCTCGAGCGCGCTGATGCGCGCCTTGAATCCCTCGATTTCCTCAACGGGCGCCATGCGTGCCGTGGCCGCCAGGGTGGCATCCAGCTTGGCCCGCAGTCCGCCGTTCTCGGCGAGGGCCGCTTTGAGTTGGGCGTCCAGATCGGCCCTGGCTTTGGCCGTGGCATCCAGATCGGCCTGTACCGCTGCGTGTTTTGCCTTGAGCTCCGCGGTTTCGCCCTGAAGCGTGTTCGCCAGCGCCGCGGCTGCCGCTGCGCCGGCGCTGAATTTGACGACATCGGACGCCACGTTCGAATGCGCGGCGTTTGCCTTATCCAGGTCGGCCTGCAGTCCGCCGATTCTGACTTTGAGTTCGCCCAGTTCCTTGTCACGCCCGAGCAACCCCGCTTCAAGCGCGGCGCGTTCTTTCAGAGCGGCGGTCAGTTTGGCCTGCAGATCGCCAGCTTCAGCGTCCTTCGCCTTGACTGTCGTATCCAGCGCCACCGCATTTCGCCTGGCAACGTGAAACTCCGCGAGCTGCGCCTCGAAGTTGGTTTTGTGCGCGTTGGCCTCTGCTTCTGCGGCCGCCCGCGCATCCAGGGAGGCTTTCAAGTCGGTCTGGAGTTGGTTCCGCTCGCCTTCGAGCTTTGCCCGAAGTCCCGCGAGCTCGGCCTTCAGCCCGCTCAGTTCGGCATCAGCGGTGATGCGCGCCTTGCGGGTGGCTTCCAGATCGGCAACGAGTTTTGCCTTATCGGACTCAAGGGATTTGCTCACAGCCGCACCCGCGCCAGCCGCTGCGCTGAGCTTCCCGATCTCCGCGGCGAAGTTCGCGCCTTTGCCTTTCTCGGAGGTCAGTTCAGCCTGCAGCCGGCCCATCTGGGCCTTGAGATCGGCAATCAAGCCGTCCTTGGTCTGAACATCACTCTGAAAAGACAACCGGGATTTTGCGCCCGTATCAAGTTCCGCGCGGAGATTCCCGATCTGGGCCTTGAGGTCCGCATTTTCTTTGTCGCGCGCCGCGGCCAGATCGAGGCGCTGTTTGGCCTCGGTCTGAGACTGGTTCAGCGCGGCGTTCAGACTGGTTTTTTCGCTGGCGAATGTGGTGATCTGGGACTCGTACTCAGCGAGCTTCTTTGATGCCTGGGCGCGCCGCCAGCGCCCGAGCACGACGATGTCGATGGCGAGCATGATGAGCGCGCCGAGCGTCCCAATCATCAGCCACCATATCCACTGCGGAACCGCGTTCCAATTGAAGCCGAGATTCATTGTTTGCCTCCGGGAGAGTCTTGTCGGAAAAATCCAGTCGAGATAACGTGCGGCTTAATGACATGAGACCCGACCTGTGGGGTCGCGCACCGCACGTAATTTAGCATGACGCCCTCGAATTGACAAGGCGCAGGCAATCGTTCGGTTCGCGGCGGGCAGCCGGCGGGTGGGGGATGCCCGTCCGCCTATACTCTT
The DNA here is from genome assembly GCA_017998555.1 of Thermoflexales bacterium. Taxonomy (GTDB): domain Bacteria; phylum Chloroflexota; class Anaerolineae; order J036; family Brachytrichaceae; genus Brachythrix. Next base: position 456 of record JAGOCU010000101.1, on the reverse strand, counting down.
TGTTGTGTTTGGAAATGCGCGGAAAGCGCGGGCGATGTGCGGGCTGGCGGTGGCGCTGAGCCTGGCGGGCTGCGGCCGTCTGCAAGCGTTGATCGATCCGCCGACACCACGCCCCCCCGCGCCAACCGACTTTGCGCCCGCGGTCACGCCCGACTCGGCGCGGGTTGCCGAAGTCTTTGAACCAACCGATACGCCCACGCCACCGCCCGCCACCGCAACCGATGCGCCGCCGGGGCGTCCGCCCCTGGCCGTCGTTCCGACGGACGCTCCCCCGGTGACGCAGGCCCCGACCCGCCCGCCGTCCCCGACCCGGACGCCGCTGCCCGCGCCGACCTATGCGCCTCTGAAGACAGCCCTCTTGCGGGGCTTCCGCTTTGAGCAGCAGACGTTCAACAACTGCGGGCCCGCCACGGCGGCGATGCTTCTGTCGTACTTCGGCCGCAACGAAAACCAATC
>JAGOCU010000100.1:3149-7432 GCA_017998555.1 Thermoflexales bacterium | reverse complement strand
GTTCGTGCTCTTTGGAACCGTGTTCGGCTCCCAGCAATTGGGCCTGTGGTCGGTGACCGGCCGCACGGCAGTCAATGTGGCGAATATGACTGCCGCCGATCTCAAGGGCTGGATGACGTTGACCGACGTCATGACCGGGATCAAGATCTCGAAGCCCGAGTTGTATGACCTGATGAAGATCCCCGCCGACGTGCCTGAAACCGCGGCCCTAAAAGATCTCGAGAAGATCGTCCCTGGCTTTGAGACCTCGACGCTGCGCGATGCGCTCACCGCCCGTGGCGCGGCGGCGCCAGCCCTGATAGCGCCAACTGCGGTTGCGCCAACGCCGCTCGCGCCAGCCATCCAGGCCACCGTGCGCATCACCGGCACGGGCGCGCTGAGCGCCACGCACGCCACCGACGATGGCACGCGCCCGACGCCCACGGCCCTGCCGCCCGGCGTCACCCTGACCGTCGATCAGATCAAAGGCAGCATGACCCTGCGCCAGGTCAGCGAGCAGACCGGGGTGCCGCTGGGTGCGATACTCGAGGCGTTGAAGCTGCCCGCCGATGCCGGGGTCGATACCGCGCTCAAGGATCTGATCAGCGCGGGCAAGCTGACCGAAGTGACGCAAGTGCGCGACGCGGTGACGCGCCTGCTGGGAAAGTGACATGGCACAACGGATCCTGGTCGTCGATGATGATGCGCAGATTGCGCGGCTCGTTCGGACCTATCTCGAGAAATCGGGCTTTGCGGTCCTGACCGCCGCCAACGGCGAGGACGCGCTGCATTTGATCCGCTCCGAGAAGCCCGATCTGGTCGTCCTCGACCTGATGCTCCCTGACCGGGATGGCTGGGAGATCACCCGGATCGTGCGCCGGGATGAGGCGCTCAAGGCCCTGCCGATCATCATGCTGACCGCCCGGGTGGAAGACACGGACCGCATCGTCGGGCTGGAGCTGGGGGCCGACGACTACATCCCCAAACCCTTCAACCCGCGCGAGGTGGTGGCCCGGGTGCGGGCCGTATTGCGCCGGGTGGGATCGACCGCTTCGCCGTCGAAGGTGCTGCGTTCGGGCGAGCTGGCCCTCGACCTGGATGGACACAGCCTGATGCTGAACGAACGGTCCGTTGAGGTCACCCCGACCGAATTCGAGCTGCTCAGGGCCCTTATGGAGCAACCCGCCCACGCCTACTCGCGGGCCGAGCTGATCGAGCGCGCGCTGGGGTATGACTATGCGGGTGGCGAGCGCACGCTGGACAGCCACATTAAGAATCTGCGCAAGAAGATCGAGTGCGACCCGACCCACCCGGTCTACATCCTGACCGTCTACGGGGTGGGATACCGATGGGGGCTGCGCGAGTGAACCGGCTGTGGGTGCGGATCGCCCTGGCCTTTGCCCTGATGGCGGTCCTCAGCGCCGGCGTGGTGGCGGTGTTCGCCAACCGCGGTCTGGGCGCGCAGTTCCAGCGCTATCTCGGGCAGAGCCGGATCACGGAGCTTGGCTTGCAGGAGACGCTGTCGGAGTACTACGCTCAGCGCGGAGGCTGGTCCGGCGTGGACGAATCGCTCGCCCTGTCTCGCGCCCGCGGACCGGGCTTTGGCGCCGGGCAGGGCCGCGGCGCGGGCGGAGGCGAGATCGTCGTCGCCGACGCCGCCGGTCGGATCGTCGCGCCCGCCAGCCGAGCGGGCGCGGCGCTATCGGCGGCCGAGCGCGACATCAGCGTGCCCATCCTCGTCGAAGGCCGGACGGTCGGACTGGCCGCGGTGCTGATGCCCTCAACCGTGCAGTTCACCGCCGCGGCGACCTTGTTTCTGTCCGAGATCAACCAGGTATTGATCCAGGCGGCGGTTCTGGCCGCCCTGGCCGGCGGGCTGGCCGGGCTGGTGATCGCGCGGGGGATCAGCCGGCCGCTGGGCGAACTGGCCACGGCTGCGCGGCGGGTGGCGGTCGGGCATCTCAGCGAGCGAGTCAAGGAGCAGGGCAGCGAGGAAGTGGCCAACGTCGCCGCCGCCTTTAACGAGATGACGGTGAACCTGCAGCGGGCCGATGCCGAGCGCCGGGCCGCCGAAACGCTGCGGCGCAACATGGTCGCTGACATCGCCCACGAATTGCGCACCCCGCTCACGGTGATCCAGGGCAACCTGCAGGCCATCCTCGACGGGGTGTATCCCCTCGACCTGAGCGAGATTGAAACGGTGCACGCCGAGACCGCCATGCTCAGCCGGCTGGTGACCGATCTGCGCGAGCTGTCGCTGGCCGAGGCCGGCCAGCTCGCCTTGAACATGACGACCGGCCCGCTTGGGCCGCTGGTCGAAGGCGCCGCGCAGCGCCACGCCGAGATTGCCGCGGCGAAGTCGATCACCCTGGAAGCAGACATCACCGAAGGGTTGCCGCCCGTGTCGCTCGACCCCGACCGAACAACGCAGGTAATTAACAACCTTCTGTCGAACGCCCTGCGCTACACACCCCAGGGCGGGCGGGTCTCGGTTGCGGTGACCGGCAACCCGGACGGAGTGCGGGTTGCTGTTCGCGACAACGGGCCCGGGATTGCGGCGGACGATCTGGCCCGGGTGTTTGACCGCTTCTGGCGCGGCGAGAAGTCGCGGGCGCGCGAGAAGGGCGGCAGCGGGCTGGGCCTGGCCATCGCCCGGCAGTGGGTCGAGGCGATGGGCGGGCGGATCGGGGTGGAGAGCCGGCCTGGCGGGGGCAGCCTGTTCTGGTTCAGCCTGCCGATAGGAAGTGAAGCAAAAGGATAGCCCCGGCGAAGCCGGGGCTATCCTTTTGCTTCACAAACTTACACCCTCGTACAACGCAAGGTCTTCCGCATCATCGACATCCAGACCGATGCTCGGCGAGCGATACCAGGCCGGTTCGACTCCGGCGGCGCGAGCGAGGGCGGCATGCCGGCGGGCGCTGTCGGGCCCGAACGCGACATCGATCACGTCGGGCGGAGCGAGGAGCAGGGCGTTGGTGCCGCGTTCATGGCGGTCGGGGGCGATGACGACGGCGGGCGGCCGCTCAGCCAGAGCGATGATGGCGGCCACATCGTTGCCCGCGAGCAGCCCGATGTCGCCGGGCACGATCAGGAGCGCTCCCGCCCCGGCCAGCGCGTCGCGCGCCTCGCGCAAGGCGCCATTCAGCCCGGCCTGCCGCTCGCGCAAAACGTCCACACCCCACTCCTTTGCCCAGCCCGCCACCACCGGGTCGCGGGTGATGATAATGATCCGCGCGACCGCTTCGGAAGTCTGCAAGGCGCGCACAGCGCGCTCGAGCGTGTCGCGCATCAGACCGGCCCGGGCATCCAGGCTCAGCGTTCCAGCCAGCCGCGTTTTGGCGCGGGCCAGGTGTTTGACCGGGATGACGGCGACCAGCGGGCCCACGAGTCGATCACGCGATCCGGCAACCGCCGAGCTTCTCCGGGCGGAGCTCGTCGGCGAAATTGACGATCTCGCAGCCCAGCCGGGCCCGATCGTCCAGGTCTTTCATGACCGTGTTGGTCACCAGGACGCCCAGGCCCATGGCCTGAATCGCGGCCTCGTATTGGGCGTCCTGAACATCCAGGACAAAGCCATTGATGAACTCGGCATAGTGCCGGGCGACGGTCGCGGCCGAGGGCTCCTGGCCGAGCTCGCGCATCATTTTGGCGGCCGGCCCCTTGATCGCCTCGCCGCCGACGATCGGTGACACGGCGATGATGGGGGCCGAGGCGTTCATCATCGCGTCGCGCACGCCCCGGGTGAGCAGGATCGGATCGACGCTCAGATACGGGTTTGACGGACAAAGCACAATGAGGTCGGCCATCTCAAGGGCGCGCAGGACGGGCAAGGTGGCCTCGGCCCGTTCCACACCCTCGAAACGCACCCCAGTCACCCGGGGTTGCCAGCGCAAGCGGACAAAATACTCCTGAAAAGCGAGCGTTCCCGTATCGGTGTCCACGACGGTCCGGACCCGGTCATCGCTCATGGGCAGCACCCGCGGCACGACTCCGAGGGCTTTTGACAAAACCTCCGTGACCTGGGTCAGGGTGTCCCCGGCGCGCAAGGCCTGGGTGCGCAGCATGTGGGTGGCGAGGTCTCGGTCGCCCAGGCGAAACCAGGGATTGGCCCCATAGCCCTCGAGCATGGCGTAGTTGGTCCACGTTTCGCCGGCGAGTCCCCAGCCGTTCTCGGGATTGGCGATGCCGGCGAGGGTGTACATCACCGTATCCAGATCGGGCGAGAGCTTCAAGCCATACAACTCGAAGTCGTCGCCCGTGTTCACGATGACGGTCAGGTGCTCGGGTCCGACACTGCGGGCCAG
>JAGOCU010000100.1:0-3049 GCA_017998555.1 Thermoflexales bacterium | reverse complement strand
GTGAGGGCGGCGCGCGCTATGCGGAAGTCTACGAGGTGGTCCGCTTGATCCCCGAAGGACAGGTGATGAGCTACAGCGGCATCGCCCGGCAGATGGGCCGGCCCGGCCTGCAGCGCATGGTGGGTTATGCGTTGCGATCGTTGGCGGGTTCCGACCACGATGTGCCGTGGTGGCGGGTCGTCAACGCCGAGGGGCGGATCTCGAACGCCTACGGCCCGGAGACCCAGCGCGCGCGCCTGCGAGCCGAAGGTGTAACGGTTTCAGACGACCTTCTGCTCGATCTTCCGAAGTACGACGCTGAGGAGCTTGTGTCCGCGCGGCTGCAGGCCCGCCGCGCGCGCGAGTCGATTGCCCCGCACGCGCGAAGAAGGGGGTAGGAGAGAAGGACTGTTTTGGGAAGCGATGCCCCGCCCCGGCCTACGCCGGGGCGGGGCATCGCTTCCGAAGAAACCCGGTTTCGCTCCGCGATTTCCCGGCGCTTGACATCCCGGCGATTCTGCGGACAATTCACAGACTTTCTCACCGGCCCGCGTGTTGCGGGCGGGTTGGACGCCATGATGCGGCCATTGAGCGCAGCGGGACAATCGGCGCATGCGCGCCGACTCCGTGCGCGCCCTGGCGCTGTCGATGGCGATGAGCGGGTCCATGAGGATCGCTCAACCCTGAACAATCGAACGCGGGAGCGGGCCGGAGCCTGTTCCCGCGTTTTGTTTCCGCCCCAATCCGGCGGACAGGAGACAGGGATGAATAGCGATGGCAGCCAGCGTCCGATGTCCGAGGCCTTCCCAACGGAGGCCCCGCTCTACGACGCGCGCTTTGAGCATGACGCTTGCGGGATCGGCTTTCTGGTCGATCTGACCGCCCGCGCCACGCGCAAGACCCTCGACGACGGCCTGCGCTGTCTGGAGCGCCTCGCCCATCGCGGCGCCTTTGACGCCGATGGCAAGTCCGGCGACGGGGCCGGCGTGCTGACCTCCATCCCCCATACCCTGCTCAACCGCGAACTCGAGCGCGTGGGCCGGCGCGCCCAGCGCCCCGGCGACCTGGCCGTGGGCATGCTCTTTCTGCCCCGCGATCCCGATGCCAACGCGCTCGCCCGTGACATCATCACCGCCGAGCTCACGAAGCGCCAGCTTCCCATCCTGATGTGGCGCACGGTCACCCACGAGCCGAATGTGCTCGGCAAGCGCGCCCTGGAGATGAAGCCCGATATCCAGCAGGTGCTGATCGAGCGCCCGCGCCACTTCGCCACCGATCTCGAATTCGACCAGCTCCTGTATCTGGTCCGCCGCAGCATCGAGAACGAAGCCGCCCGCAAAGGCTTGCACGGCTTCTATATCGCCTCGCTCTCCTGCCGCACCATCGTCTACAAGGCCCTGGTCTCGTCGATCCATCTGCGCGGCTTTTATCTCGACCTGAATGACGTTGACTACAAGGTCAACTTGATCCTGTTCCATCAGCGCTATTCGACCAACACGTTTCCGACCTGGGAGCGCGCCCAACCGTTTCGGTTCATGTGCCACAACGGCGAGATCAACACCGTGGACGGCAACTCGACCTGGATGCGCGCCCGCGAGCCCATGCTCCAATCTCCGATCTGGGGGACCGAGATCGACGCCTTGCGCCCGATCGTCGACGAGACCAGCAGCGACAGCGGCAAGTTCGACAACACCCTTGAGCTGCTCAACCTGGGCGGGCGCGATCTGCGCCATGCCATGAAGATGATGATGCCGCAGGCCTGGGAGAAGGATCCCGACCTGTCGCCGGCGGCCAAGGGTTTCTTCCGCTTCCACTCCGCCCTGATGGAGCCGTGGGACGGGCCGGCCTGCATGGTCTTCACCGATGGCGCGCTGGTCGGGATGCAGATCGACCGCAACGGCCTGCGCCCGGCCCGCTACATGCTGACGACCGACGAGATGGTCTATGCCGGGAGTGAGATCGGGGCCTATGACGTCGACCCCGAGAAGATCGTCGTCACCCGCAAGCTCCGGCCCGGGCGGATGATCTGCGCCGACCTGGCCAGCCGCAAGCTGTGGCAGAACGATGAGATTCTGAAGATGCTGTCGACCCGCAAGCCGTATCGCGAGTGGGCCCAGCGCAACCGGGTGCGCCTCGAGGAAATCGCCAACCTGCGGACCGAACAGCCGGCTATCAACAGCGAGACCCTGCTCAGCCGTCAGGCCGCCATGGGCTGGACGAGCGAGGAAATCACCATGGTCGTCAAGACCATGTATGAGGACGCCACCGAGCCGGTCGGCTCGATGGGCGACGACACGCCCCAGTCGGTCCTTTCCCCAAAGCCGCGCCCGCTCTTCAGCTTTTTCAAGCAGCGCTTTGCCGAGGTCACCAACCCGCCGATCGACCACCTGCGCGAAGACCAGGTCATGAGCCTGCGCATGCAGCTCGGCGCGCGGGCCAACCTGCTGGACGAGAGCGAGACCGCCGCCCGGCTGGTGCGGGTGGAAAGCCCGATCCTGTGGAACGAGGACCTCAAGGCCCTCACCCACGTCGAGGACTCGGCCTTTCAGAGCGCCGTCATCGACGCCACCTTCAGCGTGAACCCCGAGGAAGGCGGCGCGCTGCGGCGGGCCGTCAAGCGCCTGTGCGACGAGGTGGAGCGGGCCGCCCGCCTGGGCGCCAGCCTCATCATCCTGAGCGACCGCAAGGTCGGCCCGCAGCGCGCGGTGATCCCGGCCCTGCTCGCCGTCGGGGCGGCCCACCATCACCTCATCCGAACCGGGCTGCGCGGACAGGCCAGCCTGATCTCCGAGACCGGTGAGGCGCGCGAGACGCATCACTTCGCCACCCTGATCGGGTTCGGCGCGAACGCCGTCAACCCCTATCTCGCCCTCGACACCGCCCGCGAGGCCGTGCAGCGCGGGAAGATCCGGGACAAGACCACGACCGAAGAGCAGGTCGTCCGCAACTACATCAAGGCAGCCGAGAAGGGTCTGCTCAAGATCATGTCGAAGATGGGCATCGCCACCGTCGACAGTTATCACGGCGCGCAGATCTTCGAGGCGGTCGGTCTGTCCGCCAGCCTGGTCGC
>JAGOCU010000099.1 GCA_017998555.1 Thermoflexales bacterium | reverse complement strand
GCGTAGGGCAAAGCAAGGATCGAGTGGCCCGCCGTGTAGGCGATGGCGAGCGCCAGGCGCCGCACCCACGGGTTCAAATACCGCGCCGCATCGACCAGATCGATCGCGATTGCGCCCAGAAAGGAGAGCACCGGCAGAAACGGCAGGAGATTACCGGTCACGCTGAGCCAGGCCACGATGTACAACCGAAAGAGATAAGTGATGGCGGCGGTCAGCGTGGCCGCCCAGCGCCAGGGCACGATGCGGCGGGCCAGCATGGGGCCGATCATCATGGCCGCGCCGGCGAGGGTCGGATACAGCCAGCCCGGGCGGGCTGCGACCACCGGGTTGGCGCCGCCGGGGAACTCCCACTCGATCACGGCCGTGAGGTAGATCATGGCGCACAGCAAGCCGAGCAACGCCACCATCCAGAACTGCATGCCCGTCCCGCGTTGTTCGCGGGGGGTGGCGACGGCCAGCAGGTTGATTGTGGCAAAGAAGATGACGAACATCATCACCGCAATCAACAGGTGGGGCGGGCTCCAGGCCGTCAGGTCGACGCCGAAGATGGCATGCCACAGCGCGTCGCCGGGGATCGACGACAAGACGTAGATCGAGGCGACGGCGGCGATCCCAAGCTGGGGGACGGCCCGCACCCACTGGCGCGGGTCGCGCACGCCCACGCGAAGCATGCGGATGCCGAGTATTCCCAGCCCAATTGTCCCCAGCACGAGCATGATCAGGAAGCCTGAGTAGAGCAGGATATGGGGCGGCCACAGGAAGTCCGCCCCGGCCGGCACCTGCCCGGTCTTGACGTGCAGGCTGGCGTCCCAGAAACCGCCTGTGTAGCTCTGCAACACGGCCAGGGACAGCAACGCCGCGATCCCGATCGCCAGGTTCCGCGGGAACGTTGGCCGATTCGCCGGCAGGGCGGGGGCCGGGGACAGAAAGAGCACCCAGGTCAGCCCCAGGAAAATGGTTGCGGCAACCGCAGAAAACGCGGCCGCTTGTCCGATGAGCTGGTTCATCCCCTCATTCTAGAGGTCATCCAAAAAACAACCGGCGAGATCAGCATCCCCGCGCGAAGCGCGGAGATGCTGATCTCGCCCATGATTTTCAGGTTGGCTTCTCGAGTCGTTCCGCGCAGTCGTCGCGCACGCCGCAGGCTGCGCAGCGGCGGGCATCGGCATGGTCACGCCGCGCGCCGCCGGCCCGCGCTGCGTCGGCGCGCATGCGGTCCAGGGTATCGACAACGGTCTGTTCCAGGCCGCGCTCGAAAGGGATCTTGAGGCTTTTGTCGTTGTAGCGGATGATGCCATAGGGCGGGCGCGCGCCAAAGCGTTCCTCGACCAGCAGGCAGTACGCGCCGAGCTGCAGCAGGTGGCCGAGGCGCGGGCGGTCTGGGGCCACGGTGGCCTTCACTTCGACTGGGATGACGTGCCGTCCAGCCCGGACGAGGTAGTCGGGTTTCCCGACCAGGCCATGGGCATTCGAGCGCAAGTTCTCTTCGTTGCGCGCCCAGGCGCCCGTGTCGCTGTAAATCACCTCGCCCTCGGGCAGCCCCGTTCTGAGCCGGAGCCGAAACGAGAGCCAGATCAGGAATGCCGCGAGGGCGACGATCAGCGCTGCGACGGCCATGCCTAACGCGTGGCGACCATGTAACCGCCGTCGATGAAGATCACCTGGCCGCGGATCATGTTGGCTTCCGGGCTGCACAGAAAGGCGACCAGGTTGGCGACATCCTGGGGCGAGACGAGCCGGCCGGCGGGTGTGCGCTCGGTGCCGATCTTGAGCATCAGGTCCGCGAACTGAAAGTGCTCGATGGCGTCGGTGTCGATGATTCCGGGGGAGACGGCGTTGACGACGATGTTGTCCGGCGAGAGTTCAACCGCGCAGTAGCGGGTGACCGCCTCGAGCGCGCCTTTGGAGGCGCCGATGACGACGTAATCCGGGAGTGTGCGGGCCGCCCCGATGCTGCTGAGGTTGACGATCGCGCCGCCGCCGCGCTTACGCATGAGCGGGACGGCCTTCTGGGTGGTGAACAGGGCGGACCGGGCGTTGATATTCATCGTCCAGTCCCAGCCCTTGACCTTCTGTTCCATGACCGGCCGGATATAGCCCGAGGCGGCGTTGTTGACCAGGAAATCGAGCGCGCCAAAGGACGCCTCGACTTCGGCAAACATCCGATTAATGTCGTCCGGGTCGCCGACATCGGCCTTGACGACCAGGGCCTTGCGCCCGAGGGCTTCGATCTCGCGGGCGGTTTCCTCGGCCGCTTCGCGCTTGCGAAAGTAGTTGACGACGATGTCGGCGCCCATGCGGGCGAAGTGCAGGGCGGTGGTCTTGCCAATCCCGCGGCTGCTGCCGGTGATCAAGGCGATTTTGTTGGAGAAGTCGTAGGACATGGGGAATGCAGAATTCAGAAGTCAGAATGAAGAATTTCGGCGCACAGCGCCAATGATACGTGGTCACGAACGCCGACGACCGAATACTTGAAACGAAGGCCCCTGGCGAAGCCAGGGGCCTTCGTTTCAAAACTTTTTATGCGACGAAGTGAATCCGGCAGAAAAGGGCCGGATCGAACTGATCGATGCGCTCGGGGCCCAGGCGCTCCAGCTCGCGCCGGGCGGCCTCGGCCTCGGCCCGGAAACGGGCGACGTCGACGGTCTGGCAGACGTCGGGCAGCGCCGTCAGGTACTGTCGCGCGCGCTGGAAGGTCTTGCGCGCGCCTGCCTCGTTGCGGCGCTGGATTTGGAGAAACGCGACGCCGATCAGGAGCAGACCCTGATAGAGCTGGCGGACCGGCCCGGGCTCGGCCCGCCAGACATGCTCAAAACGCTCGTGCTGCTCGAAGTATTCGCCGGCGTTGAACTGGGCGATGGCGAGCCGGGCGGTCTCCGGCAGGGGCAGGGCTGCCTGTCGGGCGAGTTCGGCCCTGTCGTCGAGGCGCGCACGCGCGGCCAGGCACCCGCCTGGATCCGCAACAAAGGCATCGGCTGTCATCTCCACGTCGCAGCCGGCCGCATGCGCCCGCAGCGCGGCTTCATGCGGACCGATGCCCAGAATGGGGATCCGGCGCGTGGCAGGGTTTGTCTTTGCCGCCGTGACAAGTCGCTCCCAGTTCGCAGCCTCTTCACTGAGATCGATCACCAACAGGACCGGACCCAGTTGGACGAGCTGAGTGGTGATGTCATATCCCCGCCCGCGCATCGCCGCTTCGATGAACACGATCTGCCAACCGAGTCCCGCCGCCGCGCCGGCAAGCGCTTCGGCCACACGCGGGTTTTCGATCTGGGCCATCACGGCGGGGACGGCACCGGCCGTCGTCATGGGCGGGAATCCCAGCGCCGCGCCGGGCGCCGGCGCAGAAGCAAATACACGAGCGCCGCGCCGGCAGCGATCAACGCGCCCAGTGGAATGGGCAGGTTGCCGGGCAGGACGCGCAAATCGATCGCGGCGATGCCGGTGAGCGCCGTTATTGCCGCGAAGAGGACGCGTGTGTCCGGCAGCGCCCAAGTGAATGCAGCGCCTTGCTGGGCATAGAAGTAGAGCGGCAGGCACAGCAGCGCGAGCACGGCCAGACCCAGCGACGACATGACAGACGTGATCGCCTGAAGCACGTCCTCGCGCGACGCCGCCGTCATCGCAACCAGCAAGCCCGCGACCACAAACACCGTCGCGGCGTCGCGGGCGGTTTCGTCATAGAAGGGCGCCACCAGGCCGCCCGGTATGGAGGTCAGCGAGAGCTCGTGGCCGCGGCCCAGCGCAAAAAACGCCGCGGCGCCGGCCAGGATGAGCACGCCCCCGGCCAGCGCCCGCCACCCGCCGGCGGATACGCATAAGCCGGCAACCGCGATCAACAGCAAAGCGACCCCGCCTACGACTGGCAGGCGTTGGGCGCGTTCCATGTTGAGACGCCCCTCGCGCACGGCTTCGGCGGCTGCCGTCATCGAAATGTAGAGCGACTGATAGGCGCTCTCGCTTCCAGCGCTGATCGTCGGTTGCGCGCCGCGATACAACTCGGCGGCGAAGCGCGGTCGGCGGATGACCTCGCTCCACGTTTCATAAAACGTTGCGAGTTGAGTCGCGGAGGCCTCCAGCGGCGCGGGTTGCAGCGCCGCCGACAGGATCGACCCCTGAGCCTGGGCGGGCATGCCAAGCCCGGCCAGGGCGGCGAGCGTCGGCGCAAAGGCGGTGGCCGACCCGCTCAGACGCGCCCCCGGGCGGATGCCGAGGCCGGCCATGACCAGGGGGATGCGGGCGATGGCGTCTTCTTCGCCGCCGTCAGAGCCATCCGACAACACCCCGTGATCGGCCACCACCACAAGCGCCGCGGTCGCGCGCGGACCTGGAACCGAGACGGCCTCCGCGATGACCCGCAGGGCGGCGTCGACCCGTTCGACGGATCGGGCGTCGGCGCGGTTTGTCATGCCTTCCAGTTCGAGGATGACCAACTGGGCGGCCGTCAACCTGTCGTTGATGACCTCAACCGCCGCCCGCGCCGCCTCGGCGTCGATATCGCCATTGACCGGCGCCGGCGCCAGGTCGAATCGCTGGATGTCATTGTTCAGAACATCCTCCCAGATCTGCCCGCCGATGACGACGGTATTTCGGCGGGCCGCCAGGGCGCGCCGCAGCACGGTGTCTGGCGCGACCTTGCCAATCGTATCGTTGGTCGTAAAGCCGTGGATTTCGGGAGTTGCGCCGGACAGAAGCGTCATCCAGGCCGGGGCGCGATAGGTTGGACCCGGCAAGGTGAGGACAACATCCGCGCCTTGTTCGCGCAGCGCATTCAAGGTCGGCATGCTTCGCGACACGTCCAGCCGCAAATCACGGATGATGACGACGACGACCCGGCTGGACAAAGCGTTTACGGGCGTGCCGGCCGCGACAGGGCCAAGATATGGGCTGGCATAGCGTTGATAGCGTTGCCACAGGTCATCCCGCATGGCCTCAGCCAGCGCACCCGCAAGGGTGAGCGCGAGGATGAGGAGGAGCCCGAAATAGCGGCGCAGCATGGTGAAGAGACGCAACTCTAGCATCCCCGGGACCGCCGACGGTAGAATTCGACCATGCCCAGGCATCTACTATCGTTGACCGACATCACCCCGGCCGAGATCAAAGAGTGGCTGGATCTCGCCATCACAATGAAGCAGGAGACTCGCGCCGGCGCTTCTCGTCCGCTCCTGCGTGACAAGACCCTGGCAATGTTGTTCACCAAGTCATCGCTGCGCACGCGCGTGTCATTTGAGATGGCCATGCGCCAACTTGGCGGCTATGCGTTCTATATCGGCCCGGACGAGGCGAAGATGGGCAAGCGCGAATCGCCGGCCGATATCGCTCGTGTGCTCTCGCGCTACACCGATGCCATCATGGCCCGCGTGTATTCTCACGCTGATATCCTGGAGCTGGCGGAGTACTCGTCGGTGCCGGTCATCAACGGCTTGTCCGACACCGAGCACCCATGCCAGGCCCTGGCGGATGTGATGACGATCATCGAGCGCAAGGGCGACTTGCGCGGGGTCAACGTCGCGTTTGTCGGCGACGCCAACAATGTCGCCATCTCGCTCGCCTACGCGGTGACGATGCTCGGCGGCCATCTGAGCGTGGCCTCGCCGCAAGGCTATCAGCTCCCCGCCCACGTTGCGGCCCGAGCCGAGGCGTACGCAAAGGAAACCGGCGGTTCGATTGTGCAAACCGCCAACCCTCATTCGGCGGTCGAGGACGCCGAAGTGGTCTATACCGACGTGTGGGTCAGCATGGGTCAGGAGGCTGAAGCCGAGACCCGGATGAAGACCTTCCCGCCATATCAAGTGAACGGCGCGTTGTTGGCGGGTGCGCGGCCCGGGGCGATCGTGATGCACTGTTTGCCCGCTCATCGCGGCCAGGAGATCAGCGCCGAGGTCGCCGACGGGCCGCAATCCGGGTTGTGGGATCAGTCGGAAAACCGCCTGCACGCCCAAAAGGCCGTGCTGGTCAGGTTGATGGCCGGATGACCGAACTGCCCTGGATCCTGCAGCGGCTGAATGGCCTCGCGATCGTCGACATCGCGCTGGTCGCGTCGGTGGTGTTCTTCGCCCTGTATCTGGTGCGGGCCACCCAGGCCGTGCCCCTGCTGCGGGGCTTGATGGTCCTCGTCATCATTGGCGCGATCCTGGGCGGCCTGTCGCAGTTGCCAACGTTCGGTCTGATCATGCGGGCGCTGATTCCCGCGCTGCTGGTTGCGATCCCGGTCATCTTTCAGCCCGAATTGCGGCGCGCCCTCGAGCGCCTGGGGCGCTTCTCCGACGTTGTGCCAACGACCCGGCGGAGCGATCTCGAGGTGACCGTCCGGGTGGTCTCGGATGCCGCGCAGCGCCTGGCGGCGCGAAATGTCGGCGCGCTGATGATCGTCGAGCGCGAGACGGGGTTGCAGGATCTGGTCGACACTGGCGTGCGCCTCGACGCCAAGCTGTCGCCGGAACTGCTGCTCACCATCTTTCATCCGAACACCGCACTGCATGATGGGGGTGTCATCATCCGGGGCGGCCGCATCGCCGCGGCGGGTTGCGTGCTGCCGCTCACGGTGCAACACGTGGATGATTTTCGAATTGGGCTGCGCCACCGGGCCGGGATTGGCGTCACCGAAGGCACGGATGCCATCGCCGTCATCATTTCCGAGGAGCGCGGCAAGATCAGCATCGCCCACGAGGGCCGGCTTGTTTTTGAAGTCGATCCCGAAAGTCTGCAGGCCGCGCTGATCGAGCTCTTTCAGCCGTCGCTGAGCCTGCGCCGTGCCGCGTCGCTGCTGCCCGGGTGGCTGACCCCCAAGCGGCACTCCTGAAGCGTGTTGCGTATGATTGGACGCGCATGGTGATTTCCTTCGGACGCAGCGTTGCGTCGACCGATCCGCATATCCGGCCGATGGACCCGCGCCGCGATGGCGTCGCCCTGGCGGATCTCCTGGAAACCGCATTTCGAGACGAGCCCGCGGACGAAGAGGGTCAGGCAATGCTGCGCATGTTGCGCAATTTCGGCGTTTTCGATGTGTCCATGACCGATGGCGCGACCGGATTTCTGTGGGTCGAGGATGGCCGCATCGTGGGCAACGCGTCGTTGATGCGCAATCGGGCCCGGTCAGATACCTGGGTGGTCGGTAATGTTGGGACGCATCCGAGTTTCCGCGGGCGCGGCATCGCGACCGCGCTGGTAACGACTTGCATGCGTTATTCAGCGGGTCGAGGCGCCACCCGGGTGGCGCTCGAAGTGAGCCAGAGCAACGCCGCCGCCATGCGGGTCTACAAACGGCTGGGTTTTGGGGTCACGGGACGCGTCACGCACTATGCCCGGCCCGCCCTGGGCGGCGCGCCCCTTGAGGCGGTTTATGACGCGCCAGGACCACTCCAGCCGCGGCCGATTGGCTGGCGCGAGAGCAGCCGGGTGTGGGCGTTGAGTCGGCGCAATATTCCGATCGGGCTGACCCATGCCGAGCCGTTCTCGCCCGATGATTACCGGCCCGACCTGAAGTGGCGGGTCATGAATGCATTTGAGGGGAGTCCGGTGACGTGGATAGGCTTGGGCGCGCGGGCCGCCTTGCGTATGCGGGTGGGTGTCGATCAGGAAAACGCCTTGTTTGAGCTGATGCCGGCCGAAGATGCCC
>JAGOCU010000098.1 GCA_017998555.1 Thermoflexales bacterium | reverse complement strand
CGCGAGCGCCGGCCGCAGGGTCGCCCACTCGGTCTCATCGGCCGGCGCCGCTGCGCCGCCGCGATACACCCGCACGACGAGCGCCTCGAGCGCGTCCCAGCGCGCGACAAAGTCGTCCAGGGCCGGATCGGCCAGGGTTCGGGTCAAGGACTGGGTAAACGGATTCACTTCACCGCAAAGAGCGGCCGTTCGCCGCGCAGCACGCGCAGGACATCCTCGGCGACGGCGATCGAGATCCGATCCTGGGCCTCGTCGGTGATGCCGGCCACGTGCGGGGTGAGCAGCAGATTCGGCGCGCCGGCAATCGGATCGTCCGCGCCCGGCGGCTCATTCACTCGGACGTCCAGGGCGGCCCCGGCCAGCTTGCCCGCGCGCAAGGCAACGGCCAGGGCGGCCTCGTCAACGATGCCCCCTCGACTGGTGTTGACCAGATACGCGCTCGGCTTCATCGTCGCCAGACGCGCGGCGTTGATGAGGTTGGCGGTGCTGGGCAGGAGCGGGACATGCAGCGAGATGAAGTCGGCCTGGCGCAACACTTCGTCCAACGGCAGGAGTGTCACACCATGCTCGGCGGCGTTGAAATGCGCGGCAGTGATCAGCGGATCATAGGCGATCACGCGCATGCCAAAGGCGGCGCCCCGCCGGGCGACCCGCGCGCCGATATCGCCCAGACCAACCAGGGCCAGGGTCTTGCCATACAGTTCGAAGCCGGTGAAGGCCGCCCGGTCCCAACCACCGGCCTTGGTGCTGGCGTCTGCGGGGACAAAGCGGCGGGCCATGGCCAGGAATGCGCCCATCGCGTATTCGGCGACCGAGATCGCGTTGGCGGTGCCGCCCGTAACCACGGTCACATTGCGCGCGCGCAGGGCGGGCAGATCGAGATTGTCCAGCCCCACCCCGAGCCGTCCAACAACCTTGAGGTCTGGCGCGGCGGCCAGGAGGTCCGGGTTGACCTGGGTCTGATTGCGGACGATGAGAGCGTCAACGCCGGCCAGCGCGGCGAGCAGGCGCGGGCGATCCTTGAAGATCGTTTTGTCGTAGGTGACGTCGCCGGCGGCCTGGAGCAGGCTGATGCCGCGCGGCCAGTTCAATTCAGTGATGAGAATGCGCATGCGGGAAACGAATCGGGGCGGCGCGGGCCGCCCCGACAATGCGGGCTACTTGATTTTGGCGAGGAGGTCGGGGTCTTTCGGATCAAGAACGGGCAAGCCCGACACGTCGATGAGCTCGGCGTTCTTGAGCAGCGAACCGCAGTTGAAGAGCACGACCTTCTCCTCGGGCTTGAGGAAGTTCTGGTCCATGAGCAGCTTGTAGGCCGCCCAGGTCGCCGCGCCTTCGGGCGAGGCAAAGATGCCTTCGACGCGTGCGACCTCGCTCATGGCCAGGCGAATCTGATCATCGGTCACGCTGATGGCCGTGCCGCCACTCGCCTTGAGGGCGTCCATCATCAGGTAGTCGCCGATGGCAACCGGCACGCGCAGGCCGGCCGCGATGGTTTGCGCATTGGGGAAGAGCTCGGCGTGGCGCTTGCCCTCGCGCCAGGCTTTGACGATGGGCATGCAGCCCTCGGCCTGCACAACGATCATCTTCGGTCGCTTGCTGCCGATCCAGCCGAGTTGCTCGAGCTCGTCAAAGGCCTTCCACATCCCGACGATACCGGTGCCGCCGCCGGTCGGATACAGAATCGCATCGGGGAGCTCCCAGTTGAAGTGCTCGGCCAGCTCGAGGCCCATGGTCTTCTTGCCTTCCTGGCGATACGGCTCCTTGAGCGTGCTCACATCAAACCAGCCGCGCGACGGCGAGGCCGCCCGCACGATGGCGCCGGCGTCGTTGATCAGCCCGCGGACCAGATAGACATTGGCCCCGAACATGAAGCTCTCTTTCTTCATCATCTCGGGAGCGTCGGTCGGCATGAAGACATTGATCTGCATCCCGGCGCGGGCGCCATACGCGGAGAGCGCGCTGGCCGCGTTGCCAGCCGAGGGCGCGCCAATAGCCTTGACGCCCAGCTCCTTCGCTTTGGACACCGCGGCGCTCATCCCACGCGCCTTGAAACTACCCGTTGGATTCAAACCCTCTTCCTTGAAGAAGAGCTGGCTGGCGCCGTAAGGCTTGCCGAGACGCAGGGCGGGGAGCAAGGGGGTGTGACCCTCGCCCAGGGTTACGACATTGGCGGGATCGCGCACGGGCATGATCTCAAACCAGCGCCACATGTTGCCCGGCCGGCGCAACAGGTCGTCCTTTTTGAATTCTTTCCGGGCCGCAGCCAGATCGTAGCGGGCATACAACACCTTGCCGCATTTCACGCAAGTGTTGTGGATTTCGTCACAGGAATACGTCGCGCCGCAATAGGTGCATTCAAGGTGGGTGATATAGCTTTTCATGTTTTGCTCTTCGTGGAACAGACCCGAATGAGTATACTCTTTGGGCGCGCTTGACTGTCGCGTCAACGATGGATATCACGCTCAGCCCCGCCCTGTCAGACGATGACCGACAAGCCGTCCGGAACATGTTCGTCGCGTACTTCTACGACCTCGCGCCGTATGATCCCAATCTGGTCATCAACGCCTTTGGCCTGCCCTGCTGGGAGCCGGCGCTGATACAAGGCTCTCCGGGTCCGAGAACATCCGCCGAATGCTGGGAGTTCAACAAATGGGTCCGCGACAGCGTGGATTGGTATCTGATTCGAGTCGATGGGACGCCGGCGGGATTCGTCTTTGTGATGGATGACAACGGCAACCTGCCCTCAGGGTGCCAGCACGAGTTGATGGATTTTTACGTTACGCCGAAGTATCGCCGGCACGGAATCGGCAGCCAGGCCGCCCGTCTGGCCTTTGAAACGCGGCATGGGCGTTGGGTGCTCTACCAGCTTTCGCCCAACTATGCAGCCCGCAAGTTCTGGCTGAAAGTCCTGCGCGACTACACCGCGGGCAACTTCGAGATGGTCGAGCGCGACTACGACGTGATGCAGCAATTCTCGAACTAATTCAGGACGCGGATGGCCCGGCTGCGCCGGGCCATCCGCGTCCTGACACATCGGCACCGAAGAAACGCTTAGAATCGGCCGAATGAATTCCTACGACATCGAACTAAACGCCTTTCGCGACCGGCTGGAAACTAGCCTGCGCGCCGATGATGGGTGGTTGGCGCTGGCCGGCTTGTTCTGGCTGCGCGAAGGCACGAATTCAGTGGGGGGCGACCCCGATTCCGACATCGCCTTGCCCGAGACCAGCGCGCCACCGCGGGTGGGCGAGATCGACTTTCGGGCGGGCCGGGCGATCTTGAAAGTCGCCGACGGCATCTCCGTCAGCGTGGAAGGTTCCCCGGTTTCTTCGGCCATCCTCGTCGACGATGGCGATCACCGCAAACCATCTCTGGTCCAGGTGGGCACCGTGTCGTTCTTTGTCATTCGACGCGGCGACAGGACAGGCATCCGTGTACGCGACACCCAAAGCCCTGCCCGGGCCGCATTCACGGGCCGCAAGTGGTATGCCCCCGACCCCGCCTATCGCGTGAGCGGCCGCTTCGTCCCGCATGCCGAACCCCGCCAGCTTCCCAACGTCAACATCGTCGGCATCACCGAGATGATTGACAATCCGGGCCGGGTTTCGTTTGACCTGGGCGGGCGCCATCACGAAGTCGAGGCCTTTGACGGTGGAAAGGATCGGCTGTTTCTGGTGATCCGCGACGCGACAAGCGGCAAAAGCACCTATGGTTCGAGCCGCTTTCTCAATGCGCCCCTGCGCCCGGATGGACATGTTGAGTTGGACTTCAACCGGGCCTACAACCCGCCCTGCGCCTTCACGCCCTACGCGACCTGTCCGCTGCCGCCGGCCGAGAACATCCTGCCGGTGCCCATCGAGGCCGGCGAACTCTACTAAAATGAAATCAAACTCCCCGGGCTTCGCCCGGGGAGTTTGATTTCAGCACAAAGCGGGCAGCGCCTAACGCGACAGATGCATCGGCATGACGACATGCAGGAAGCTGTCATCGCCGATCGGACGGATCACGCCGGGCGCCTTCGCCGCGGTGGTTTCGATCGCGACCTGGGGCGTGTCGATGACCGAAGCCACGTCGACCAGGAAGCGCGCGTCAAAGCCAATCTCGACCGCGGGGCCGACCACCACACCCTCCAACTCGCTCTGGTTGTCGCCCGTTTCCTGGGCCTGAGCGGTGATCCGAATCCGGCCAGCGCCATCTTCGGACGGTTCGATCGCAATCCGGGCCAGATTGTTTGATTCGCGGGCAAAGATGCTGGCCTGCTTGCAGGCTTTGAGCAACTCAGCGGTGTTGACGATGGTGCGGGTGTTGTAGGCCCGCGGAATGACGTTGGCGTAGTCCGGGAAACGCTGATCGATAAGCTGGGCAACCACGTCGATGTTGTCGAGATGGAACAGCGCCTGGGCGCCCGAAGGCGTCACGGTAATCGCGACCGGCTCGGTTTGCTCCCCGATCAGGCGGCCAACCTCGGCCACGGCCTTGGCCGGGATGAGGATGGCGATGGGCTCGCCCACCGGCGACTTGAGCTGACCACGGCACTCACTCACCCGAAAACCATCCGAGGCGGCCAGAGTCAGGTTGGTTCCTTCGATCTTGGTCAGCACCCCGGTGAGCATCGGCCGATTCTCGTCGGTCGCCGCCGCAAACACCACTTTGGCGATCATCTTCTTGAGCACCCCGGCATCAACATAGGCTACGTTGTTGGGCGAAAACGTCGGGATGATCGGGAATTCCTGGGCGTCGATGCCCTTGACGTTGTTGTCGGTCCGGCCGCACAGGATGCGCAGCGACTGAGTGCGCACGTTCAAATCGAGATTGACCACGTCGGACGGCAACAGGGTAATCAGTTCGGCAAAGGTGCGGGACGGCACGGTGATGGCGCCCTCACCCTCGACCTTCGCGCCGATCCAGCAATTGATCGCCAGTTCCAGATTTGTGGCGGCAATCTTGAGCCGTCCATTGTCGGTTGACAGCAAAATATGTGTCAGGACGGGCAACGGCGCGCGCTGGCCGGCGACTGCGCGGCTAACGACACCGAGACCCTTGGCCAGGTTTTCCTGCATGACCGATACTTTCATTGCGATGAGACTCCTTGTCGAAATAGGCTTGTATTGTATCGGGTTAACGACCTCAAACGGAGGCGGTGTCCCCTAACCTCACTGGGGGACACCGTCTCCAGCAGCAACCGCTACTTGGAATGCCAGAAGCCATCCTATGTATTCTCGGCGAGATCACCGTCCCCTCGCTTCGCGAGGGGACGGTGATCTCGCCAGTCGTTCCAGGACGACTTCTAGGCGTCATCGGCGGCCCAGTCGCCAAAGGGATTGTCGGAGGCGTCCATGGGACGCTCTGACGGAACCGGCAGCCGCCCGCCCCGCTGCGGGACGATGAGCGCGCGCGGACGGCGCCCAACATAGGATTCGGCGATTTCGGCGGCCTCGGAGATGGTCCGTGCGGTCGAAAACCCAAAGCCCTGCCCGCCCTTCCAGAGCGGGTCGCATAGCACCAGATGGGCGCCAGCCGCCATGGCTTGCGCCACCCGATAGGCGCGTTCCTCGCCTGCCGCCAGGCCCCGACTGCGGAGTTGCCTCAGCAGCACATCAGCGCTGACGGCGCCCTCCAGCGCGCGATAGAAACCTTGCGACGCGCTCGGGCGCAGCATGGTGATCCGCCCGTCGATCGCCGCCACGGTATCCGCGAACTTGGCCTGGGCGATCAGGACGCCCTGGGCGCGCAAGACCGGCCGGGGGGCGAGTGTTGCCGCCGAGATCCCGGGGCTCGCGTTGTAAAGCGTGCGCCGCAGATCGTCCTCCTCAGTCAACACCACGACGTCGTAGCGGGCGCCAGGCGCCTCAGATTCATACAGCGGCGCGGCCATTGCCACCAACGCATCGTGGACGGCGACGGGCGCCCCGGCGACGACGGCGACCGGCGTTCGAGACTCGGGATCAAGCAGCGCGTTGACGACAAAGAGCAATCCCGCGCGACGGCCGATCTCACGCACGGTCCGCTGGAATGGATTGTCACGGATCTTTCCGGCCCGAACACCGTCATCGTCCAGAAACCGAGCGCTACGAAGCGCGCGCAATGCCTCATCATCGACACAACCCAGCGCAACCACATCGCTGCCGCCCGTGTAGCCCGTGTATTCGTCAGGCGCGACCGCGCCCGTCGCAATCAACAAATCGGATTCGACGGCCAGATGATGCGCGCGAACGATGAATCCATCGATGCTGCCGAGCGAGGTGTGGCTGGCATGGTCGCCTGGGTCGTTGACGACGATCCGCCCAACGGCGGACGCGACAAGGCCGAGCGCCTCGGCTGAGACCCGCGCAGCGGGAGGATGACCGGACTCGTTGGCGATCAGAATTGAGATATCGTCGGCGCGCACATCGGCTCGGCGCAGGTGCTCAACAATTGGCGGAATCATCGACGCATCGGGGCTGCCGGTGAAGGCGCCTCCCGCCACGATCGTCACGCGGCTACCCAGGCCAACCAGCTCTGAGAGCGGCAGCGACGCCAACGGCTGATCCAGCGCCGGCCCGACCAGGTCCATGAGACCAGCCGAGCGCCCGGCAGGCGCCGGCTCAAGCCGGTCGATCCGCCAGGTCATGGGCAGCACAACATCTGGCGCCAGTCGTTCGGGTCGAACGGGCGCAGGGAAATCGTCCACGCTGCCATTCTATCCAGTAATACGAATGCGCCCGGACTCTGAGAGGCGCGCGGGTCCGGCTTCTTGGTCTCCTCTCACCGGATTCATTGGGATCGCCAAACGCGGTGTGTACAACACTGCCCCAGTTCTGCAACGAAACACCGCGTCCGGCGGTGACCAGGAGAGAAAGGAAAAAACATGAAACTGAACCGAAATGCCACCCTATCCGTGCTCATCGCCGGCGCATTCGCGCTCGCCGCGTGCGGCACCCAGGCCGCGCCGCCGGCGGCAACCGCGGCCCCGGTCGCCACTGCGGCCCCCGCCAAGCCCACTGACGCGCCAAAGCCAGCCGCAACCACCGCGCCAGCCGCAACCACCGCGCCGGCCGCAACAGCGGCACCCGCAAAACCGACCGATGCGCCCAAACCCACGACGCCCGGCGCCTACAAGATCGTCCCCGGCCAGAGCAAGGCGTCCTACGCCGTGAACGAGGTCTTCATCAACCGCGGCAACATCCTGAACACCGCCATCGGGGTCTCGACCGTCGTGAACGGCGAGATCACGCTCGATCCCGCCGATCCGTCCAAGGCCAAGGTCGGTGAGATCAGCATCGACATTTCAGCTTTCGCGAGCGACAGCGGTCAACGCGACAACTTCATTCGTCGCAATAACCTCGAATCCTCGAAGTTTCCGCTGGCCCGCTTCAAGCCTACCGCCATCACCGGCCTGCCCTCGACCTACAAGGAAGGCGATGAGCTCAAGTTCAAGATGACCGGCGACATGACGGTGCGCGAAACCACCATCCCAGTGACGTTTGACGTGGCGGTCAAACTGGCGGGTGGCAAGCTCACCGGCACGGCCACCGCCGACGTCAAGATGACCGACTTCAAATTCAACCCGCCGGACATTGCGGGTACGCTGAAGGCCGACAACGAAGTCAAGCTCAAGCTCGAGTTCGTGGCGATGCCGTA